>JBEPWX010000038.1:0-12897 GCA_041642235.1 Mariniphaga sp. | reverse complement strand
GTATTTTATTTTGATTTTGCTGCTGATTGTTCATGTTTTGTTGTTGTTCTTCCGAAGAACTGCTCATATTTAACCGGGTGCGGAAATAAGATTGTGCCTGTTCCACTTTTGGTTTTAACCGACTTTCAATCTGTGACCAGTTATTGGCAACCTGGTTTGCCTGGGCAGCCAATAGAAAGATCATAAAGGCAATAAATGCAACTACTATTAAATCGGCAAAAAAAACCGCCCAGCCTTTTTTAACTCCCCATTTTCGGAATTTAGCTGCAACAGGAGCCATTACCATAGCAAGTATAATTGCCGTAACTACAGGAACAAGAAAACTTTTCCCACTGGTTAATCCAATAAATATAAAATACAGGCTGCCTGTTATCAAAAAAACTACCAGTAGTATTTTGAAATTTTTTTTACTCATAATGTGAATATGTGCATTAATTGAAATTTGGGGACACCTGTGATTTCTGCGACGAGGTCCCTAATGTCCCACAATGTTCCCAGGGTGTAGTTTTGATTAGGTTCCTGTTTGAGTGGAATTAAAAGGTTAACTATCATTTTTCCTTGCTTTGGTTCTTGCTTTTGACATCCGTTCACGCAAGCCTCCTTCTTTGAGGAAGGCAGCTTCCAGTACCTTTATCTGCCGGTTCAGCAGCCAGGTTGTGATTTTTATTAAAGTTATCATGGTATTGGCACAAATCTCAGGTTCTTCATGCTCAATGGCATTTTTAAATGTCTGGTAGTTTGGAGTGGATACACTTTTATTTAGCTCACGCAGGCGGGCCACCAACCTGTGCTCCTTTTTCCAAATGGGTAGCTTTAGTGTTCTTAAAAAGTCTTCGTAATCAATCAGCAATTCCTCTAAGCTGGCACGGGCAACATTGGTAAGTTTTATCTCCGTTTCTTTTGAAGTACCCGAGGCCATACTGGCTTCTGCAATATTTTGTTTGCCGCTGCGTGCCGCTTGTACCATCTGGCTTACTGTACGGTCGTATTTATGAAAAAAACGATTGGTAAAATATACCGTGCCATCATATATAATTTCTGCTTTCTGGTAGGTTATCAGATTGCGATAACCTCCATGGATGGGAATAAAGCCTCCGTTCTCTTTATTTTTGCTGCTCATTGTTATTGTGGAAATGGAAATGAATCTATTTTTGAGAATATATTATAGAATACACTTTAAAGTTATAAAAAAATTAATTCAAATGCAATCACCTTTTCAGAGGTCAAATCCTAACTTCTGCAAACCGGTACCCGATGTCCCACTAATGTTCCTCAGCTTCTAATTCCCAAATGTGTGAATTATACAAAATTTTTAAAAAATTATGTAATGGGTTTGTATGATCATATCCTCAACTTTACTGCTATGAATTATTAATAGATACAAAGAATAAGAACACCCCCATAAAAATAAATATTAGAAGCTATGACAGAAGAAGAAGAAATGAATTTTACTGATGCACAACTGTTTCGAAAGCGAGCTGAAGATTTAGTAGAAAAACAGAAATTGAACACACCTCCTCCTGAAATTGAAGAATTTTACAAAAAACTCATTTACGAGTTAAATGTTAAACAGACAGAACTGGAATTACAAAATGAAGCGCTGCGCGAAGCCGGTGAAACAGCAGAAGTTGCATTGAAAAAATATACCATGTTGTTTGATCTGGCAGCGATGGGATATTTCTTACTCGATTCTGAAGGCACAATATGTGAATTGAATTTTACTGGTGCTGATATGCTTCACGAAAGACGTTTTACTCTAAAAGGCAGCAATTTTAAACTTTTTGTCTCAGATGAATCAAAATTGGTGTTTAATGCTTTTTTTGAAAAGGTTTACACAAGCAATGCAAAAGAATCGTGTAAAATAAAGCTTGGTTTTGATGAAAATCCACTTTGTATGGTTTATATGGAAGGCATAGTTACTGAAGGTGAACAAAACTGCTTGTTGTCGGTGGTAAATCTTTCCAAATTCTAACACGCGGGGTAATCAAGTCATAATTATTTTACCTTTGATTTTGAGAATAACGGATTCGGAAAATCATCTCCTCAATTAAATGTGTGAATGATGTAATTCATATCATGAATTGTGTAACATTCAGGGGAATATCTATAACTACCTTTACATTGATGAAATCTTATTCATCATTTAAATTTAAAAATCATGAAAACACAATCGCATCGGACAGGTAAAAATTTCTTCTCAGGAATTTTAATGCTATCAGTGATGTTCTTAATAGCATCATGTTCAAGCACTGAATCTTTTTTGAATTCTTCGGTTGTTCCGGCTGCCACAGGTAAGGTTAAAGTAAAACAAGACGGGAATAAGAATTATGTCATAAAAGTGCAGATCGATGATTTGGCAGATGTTGAACGCCTGCAATCATCAAAAGATACGTATGTTCTTTGGATGGAAACAGACAGGGGGAATAATGAAAACCTTGGACAATTAAAAAGTTCAACCAGTTTTCTGTCAAAACAACATGTTGCATCGCTGGAAACAGTGACCTCGTATAAGCCAGTCAGGTTTTTTGTAACAGCTGAAAATGGCAAAGATGTGAGATATCCCGATTCGGTGGAAATTTTAGAAACAAGGACGTTTAATTAAACACAGGTCCCAATTAGTTCAGAACGTAAAATAAAAACCCTTCTTGTCCTTATATGATTGGTGTGTGGTTGTTTGTAAATTAAATACCAGGTCATCTGGCAATCCAATTTTCTTGATATTACTAAATATTAATTTCTATGAATCAAATTCAATTCGACAATGATCTTCTTAAACTCAAAAACAAGCTGCAATTTTATGCGATAAGTTTAACTTCCGATATTGACCGGGCCGATGACCTGTTACAGGATACCCTGTTAAAAGCGCTCACATTCCGCGATAAATTCAGGGAAGACTCGAATTTTAACGCATGGGTATACACCATAATGAAAAACACGTTCATTAACAATTACCGCAGGAAGGTAAAAAAACGAACCATGTTTGATGATTCGGAGAATGATTTTCACTTGCTTTTTTCAAAAGATAAAGTATATCCTTCACCCGAATCATTTTATTTCTGCCATGAAATAATCCAAACCATCAATGCCCTTAGGGATGAATTTAAGATTCCCTTCAAATTTTTCCTGGATGGTTACAAGTATAAAGAAATAGCAGAACAACTTGACCTGCCAATCGGTACTGTTAAAAGCCGGATTTTTTTTGCACGGAAAAAGTTGTTAAAATCACTTGGAGAATATCAAAGCAAAGAATAATATTGCCCTTTTAATAGAATCTATTCCTGTAAAGTGAGACGCTTGTGGTATTCCCGAATTCATATTAAGTGAGCTGCTAATTAAGTGAGCTGCTATTTATTTTTGAGCATTCTGAAACCGCTGGGGGTAAGGCCGGTAAACTTTTTAAACTGATTGGATAAGTGGGCTACGCTGCTGTAATGCATTCTGTATGCAATTTCCGAAAGGTTCAGTTCATCATAAAGAATCAACTCTTTTATCCTTTCAATTTTATTGGTAAGATAAAACTTTTCTATGGTCATGCCATTTCTTTCTGAAAATATATTGGCAAGGTAAGTATAATCATAGTTGAGTTTTTCGCTGAGGAAATCCGAAAGGTTCATTTTAATTTGTTCTTCCGAAAAATGAACCAGTTCAATTATTGCACTTTTAATTTTCTCGATAAGGATGCTTTTTTTGTCATCCATCAATACAAGCCCTGCCTTTTTGAACTCATCATTAAGTAGGTTTAATTGTTCCGGCAATAAGGCTTCATCAAATTCCGCTTCTCCTATTTTTACGTTTATATGATGTAAATCCAGCTTTTCCAGCTCTGAAGTAACTACCATCTGACAACGTTTACAGACCATGTTTTTTATAAAAATCTTCAAATTACTTGTATTTGTTATGTTTTTAAAGATAGCAATTAAACTGTTAATTTTAAAATAAGGTCTTTATCTATTAATATTTGGTAATGAAATGAAAAAGTTATTGGTATTAATTTGAAAGTTACCTTGCTTCTGAACCATCAGATAAAATTTTTCATAAATGCATGTGTATTCAGACACATGAGAATGATTCTTAGAAGCAAGTACAGAATAAGCAAAAATAGTTACGATAATAATTTTATGAGACAATTTTGATTATTCCGGGTTAAGCTGTGCCGGAAACCATATAACCTATCAAAATTGCTGCTCGTTAAGCCTTTTGTATGAGACGAGGTAAATTTTCCCCACCAGGTGTAGAGGTAATGCTACATTAAAAAAAGTAATAAAACAGGTTGTATTTACGAATGATTTGGATAACAATGTTCTAACCCTTGTTCTATCTGGTGGCATAAGGATTGAATGGAAATATTCAGCATTCAAATGAATGTGGATTGAAGCGATTATTAATTAAAAAATCATAAATAATGAAAGAATACGCCAGGTTAAAATTATGGGAAGTATGTTTATATAAGCCTTTATTTAAAAAAGAACTGGAAAAACTGGTTAGCCGGACATCTGAGCACGAAATATTTGATGTGCTGAAATATTGTTACGACAAATATTCCGATATGCATGCAGATGTTTTGCTTGAAGTTTTTTCAAATTATACACATACTCGTCACAAAGATATTACAGTTCATGAAAATATTGAACCGGCAGAAAAGTGGAATTAATTGGATTAAAACACACAAACACACCCTATTTTTTAATTTATTAGAATGCTCTGGTTCCAGGGGATGAGGGCGTTTTCTTTTTAGAATCAGTGGTGAAATCCGTTGACTGAAGCCAACGGTTAATGAGAACAGGCTAAACAAAAAAGACTCAACATTTAGCTAAATCTCTTAATTGTCACCGTATTCCTTTAGATAACAAAAGAAAGTAGTGCCTTCACCCGGGGTGCTTTCAACATCGATATAACCTCCATTCTTTTCAATTATAGTTTTTATTATGTACAACCCAATGCCGGTTCCTTCTGTTTTCTTTGAGGTTATCCGTGAAAAAGGAATAAAAAGCTTATCTTTATTTTTGTCGAGGTCTATTCCTATTCCATTGTCTTTTACTGAAATGAGCACATAATCATCGGTCTTTTCAGATTCCAGTTCAATTTTTATAGGGATGTCATCTCGCCGGTATTTTAATGCATTATTTATGAGGTTTCTCAAAATGCTTAACAGGAAAGGTTCAATGTATTTTATTGTCCTTTTATTACTGAAGTTATAATTCAGCTCTTCGGACTTTAATTCATTTTTGAATTCGGTAAAAATATCATTCATTAAGCTTTCCAAATCAATTATTACAGCGGAACCTCCTTCTGTTTTTTGCACCTGCAGGATATCGGTCACCCCTTTAATGGTATTCTCCATCCGTTCCAGCATGGGTTTGTACATGTCAAGCATCATTACCTTTTTATCCATGTCGTTTACAGTATGAATAAGGTTCCTTGCCATATGCATATTGCCAATTGGGCCTTTCAGATCGTGTGCGAGGATATAGAGGATGTTTTCAAGCAAGTCACGGGCATTTTTTAACTGGATCTGAGACTCCCGTTGTTCAGTAATATCGGTATTTGTACCAAACCATTTTATTAAATTTCCCTGCTGGTCTTTAATTGGAATGGCACGGGTAAGGAACCACCGGTATTGGCCATCTTTACCTTTAAGTGGGAAGGTATCTTCCCATCGAACTATATTGTCCAATGAATTTTGTATGCTTTTTAATACCCTTTCGATGTGATCAGGGTGGTGGACTTTTTCCCAACCATAACCCTGCACTTCTTCGGGGGTGGTTCCGGTATAATCATACCAACGATTATTATACCAGAAGATCTTTCCATTTTCATCGGCCATCCATGCCAGCTGAGAGATGTTGTCGGCAAGTGTACGAAAACGTTCTTCACTTTTCCGCAGTGATTCTTCGGTTTCAATGCGGGAGGTTATGTCCATTGAAACTGCCACTGCCGAAATAATTCTTCCATCATCATTTCGAACCGGTGATGCAAAGTTTAATATGGTTTTTCTGGTTCCGTCAAAACATTCAATGTCAATTTCTTCGTTATCCGATGATTCACCTTTGATATATGCACGGCTTATGGCCCAATCTTCTGAATCAAGACGTTTACCTGTTTTTCTCCACCACCCACGATATTCTTTAAGATTGTTGATCGCAATGTGTTTTGCTCCTCCCCAAAGTTTTTCAGCGGCTGTATTTGTTAGTGCGATTTTGCCCTGTTCATCGGCAACAAAAACACCAACGGGCAGTACTTCAAGAACATTATGAAGTAACTTTTGACTTTTCTCCAAAGCATTTTCTGCTTCTCTTCTTTCAGTAAGATCAAGCATAGAGCCAATCATGCGGAAAGCTTTTCCTTTCTCATTGTATGCAATAAAACCTCTGTCGTAAAAGGATCTCCAGGGGCCTCCTTTTGGACCGAACCGGTATTTACAATTCCATTCAGCTTTTCCTGATTGTATTGCCTGGTGAATGCTTTCGAGTGCGGATTCCCGATCTTCGGGATGGATGTGTTCGTGCCAGCTTTCGATGGAAGGCGTCAGTTCATTGCGTGCTTTACCCACGACTGATTCTACTGCTTCATTCCAGGTAAGGCTGTCGGTTTGCAAATCCCAGTCCCATATAATATCGTGAGTTGCTTTGTTAACCAGCCGGTATCTTTCCTGGCTTTCCATCAGCGCCTGTTCTGTTTCTTTCAAGTCCTGGATGTTTGTACAGGTTCCAAACCAATGGGTAATTTCTCCTTTTTTATTATGAACCGGCATGGCACGCCCCAAAAACCAGTGGTAGGTATTATCGCTCCCGCGTTTAAAACGGTACTCGATTGAATAAGGCTGACCGGTTTTCAGGCTATGATGCCATAGATTAAGTGAGCGCTGGTAATCATCGGGGTGGAGCAGGGTAGACCATACATCTCCATAAGTTTCTCCTGGTTTTGTTCCTGTAAATTCATACCAGCGCTTATTGAAGTATTCATGGTAACCATCGGGACGGGTAATCCATATCAATTGGGGCATTGAATCGGCCATTTGTCTAAGCTGAATTTCATTTTCCTTCACTTCCAGTTCGGCTTTTTTTATTTTTGTAACATCAGAAAATTCAACCACAGCTCCATATTTGATTCCATCAGTTGATACTATGGGAGCTGCACTTACCGAAAGCCATATCGATTTACCGTTATAACTGACTTTTAATAATTCCCCTTGCACAATTTCACCCTTTTGTGCCCGTATAAGTGGAGCTTGTTCTACAGGAAGTGATTTTCCATCAGATGTTTTCATATTGAACAGCTGCATGCGATCGGATAGTGACAGTTTTTTATCCTCCTCAGTCAACCCCAGAATTTTCTCCGCATTTTCGTTCATGAAAATCATGGTATTCTCATTATTATAAAGAAAGTATCCGTTAGGAATTGAATTAGTGGTTGCTTCCATCTGCGCATTCTGTTGCAGCAATTCCTCCTGCTGAGATGTTCTGAGTTTGTTGAGTTCTGATTGTAATCGTTGATTTTCTTTCCGAAGGTCTTCTATATTTTGTTCAATTGCTGTTTTCATTAATATGATTGTTGGTTTAATGCTGAGTAACAACATCCAATGATATCAAATATACAAAAAAATGATACTATGATGAAAAAAACAGTGTTGAAGGTTGGGAGATTATGCTACTTTTTTAATTTCATTAAATGGATAAAGGGAATAGTTTGAGTTCAGATTATAAACGTGTAACTGAATGCTTTTTTAATTTTTTTCCTTTAATATTTAACCAGGTAAACATATATTTGTAGATAATGTTATCATTTTTATAAAAAAAAATTAAACATTCAACATGGAACAAAAAACTATTGAATTGTTGGCACGAAACCGTAAATCCCTCAGCGAGAATTGGATAAAGGTACTCCTGGAGGATGACACATTGCGTGAAGACATCACAATCAATGAGGATCTGCGCGTACAGGCCGATGAACTGGTCGGTGCTTTAATTAACGCATTCAAAAATAATAATTTTGATGATATTGAGGCAGCCGAATACGAAGAGGTATTGGAAATCATTACCGGGTTATCGCTTTCGAGAGCCAAACAAGGGTATTCACCACGTGAAACCGGATTGTTTGTATTGAGTTTAAAAGCCGCATTCACAAATTTTCTGTTGGAATCAAAGGAGGATAATCTGTCGGCGTTCCTGCAGGAGTTTTTGGAAATAAATAAGTTGATAGATAATTTAAGCATTGTAACATTTGATACTTATATAAAAGGAAGAGAAGAAGTCATTCTCAGGCAAACCAATGAAATTGAAGAAATTTCTTCACCAGTTATCAGCGTGTGGGATGGGATAGTTGCTCTGCCAATCATTGGCACATTGGACAGCGCCCGCACTCAGGTAGTAATGGAGAATTTATTAAATGAGATAGTTAATACCGGCAGCAGCATTGCCATATTAGACATTTCCGGAGTTCCGGCAGTAGATTCTTTAGTGGCACAGCATCTGATTAAAACAGTCAGTGCCACCAGACTCATGGGAGCAGAATGTATTATTAGCGGCATTAAACCCGAAATTGCACAAACCATTGTGCATTTAGGAATTGATCTTTCAGATATCTATACTAAAGCAACTCTGGCAAGTGCCTTACGCTTTGCATTTCAAAGATTAAGACTGAATGTAGTAAGAGTGGAGAAAAAAACAAATGGATAGAATACCCATATTAAAATTAGAAAAATATCTGTTGGTAACTATTCAGGTAGATTTATACGACAGGTTGGCTCTCAATTTGGAATCGGATTTGATTAACATGGTAAAAAATACCGGAGCGGAAGGAGTGCTGATAGATATTTCGGCTGTAAGCATTGTAGATTCTTTCATGGGCAGGATACTAGGCAATATTGCGCAGATGTCAAAAATACTTGATGCCGAAACTGTGGTTGTTGGAATGCAGCCTGCAGTAGCAATTACCCTGGTAGAACTTGGCCTTGCACTGAAAGGTGTTCATACCGCCCTCGATGTTGAAAAAGGAATGTTGCTTTTGAATGAGAAGGTGGGGAACAATCAGGAAATGGATGAATATGATTAGCCTTTCGAAGGAGTTTTTGAAAATTGAGAAAGAACAGGATGTTATCTTGTTCAGGAACAGGCTGAAAGAAATGGCCAACAGGATTGGGATGAGCCTTGTAAACCAGACCAAACTGATTACTGCGGCCAGCGAGCTGGTAAGAAATATGCTGAAATTTGCAAACGGGGGTAAAATCAAAATGGAAATTGTTACAGAAGGAAGACAAACAGGCATCCGGATTGTTTTTGAAGATAAAGGCCCCGGAATTTCTGACCTAAAGCTTGCGATGCAAGATGGTTACAGTACTTCTAAAAGTTTGGGGCTTGGGTTACCCGGTGCCCGAAGGTTGGTAAATATTTTTGAATTAAAAAGCGTTGTTGGAGAAGGAACAACCGTAACAGTGGTTAGGTGGAAAAATGGATAATGACCCTCATATAAAACATGAATTACCCGACAGAAGTCATTCAAGTGTCGTAAAGAAGGAAATACACCGGCTTGCAGAAGGTTTGGATTTACCACGCAACCGGCTTGCAAAAGTTGACATTATTGTCGCTGAGATGATTTCCAATATTAATAAACACACTCCCGAAGGTGAATTGTTGGTCAAAATATTTCAGGATATGCAAGGCAGAACCGGACTGGAACTGATTAGTATTGACCATGGGCCAGGCATAGAAAATCTTGAAGAAATGCTGAAAGACGGGAAATCTTCAACCCAAACTTTAGGCCAGGGATTAGGTGCCATTCAACGCCTTTCAGATGAGTTCGACATTTATTCCCTGCCTGACTGGGGAACCATTCTTCTGTCAAGAATTTTTGCATCACAAGGAAAAGAAAGAAAGCGATCAGCAATTGCCATTAATACAATAATGTTACCTAAAAAGGGAGAAATCTTGTGTGGTGATGGATGGAAAATAAGCCGCAACAGTTTTGAATACAAATTGATAGCCCTTGATGGCCTGGGGCATGGTCCAGAAGCAAATAAAGCCTCTAAAGCAGCAGTTGATGAATTTATAACAATAAAACAAAATACACCGGGTGAAACTATAAAGATTTTACATCAAAAAATTCGGGGAACCCGTGGGGCGGTGGGTATGGTAATGCACCTAAACACGCTTAGCAATGTTTTGTCGTATGCTGGATTAGGTAATATTTCTGCCCGGATATTCGGCCATGAAAAAAATAAAAGTATCATTTCTTACAATGGGATTATTGGCCAGTCCATTCCAAATTCACTACATTCAAACCAGGTCAACCTTCAAAAAAATGAAACACTTATAGTATATTCCGATGGGTTAAAGAGCAGGTGGGACCTGACACACCTACCGGATATTTTAAGCCATGACGGCAGTATTGTCGCAGCGGCATTGTATAAAGATTTTTCACGCCAGACTGACGATTTACTTGTCATTGTGGTTAAAAATATATAAAATGAAAATCGCTGTAACAAAATTTGATATCACCAATGAAATGGATATTGTGCTGGCACATAAAAGGGCAGGGCAGTTATGCGATCTTACAGGAAATGGATTTTTTGGAAGGACAAGTTTTATTAATGCTATTTCTGAAATCTGCAGGAATGCAATAGAACATGCCCAAACAGGAAAAATAGAGTTTAATGTTTATTCCGACGGCTCCATGATTGAAGCTGTAGTTTCAGATAAAGGGAATGGCATTCAGGATTTGGATTTTTTCCTGAGCCGACCCTACAATCCTGATGTAAAAGGGTGTGGTCTTCAAAATGCAAAAAAACTGGTTGATGTTTTTACTGTGAACACTTCAGAAATAGGTACAACTGTAGTTTTAGGAATGAAAACGAATTTGAAATCAATACCTGTAACCAAAGCAATAATTAAGGAATGGGCTGAATATTTCAAAACAGAAAAACCGACATCACCATACGAAGAAATAAAAAGACAAAACGATCAGTTGCTGGAAATAACGGATCAGCTCCGGATTAAAAATATTGAAACTGCTGAGCAACTGGAACAAATAAAGCAGCTTAACAACCAGCTAAATAAAGCAAACAAGGAACTTGAAGATTTTGCTTCAACCTTATCTCATGATCTGAGAAGCCCTATTGCAAATTTAAAAATGCTTATTTCAATTATGGGTAATTCAAATACTGCCGATAAATTTGAATATACCGGTAAACTAAAAAACCAGGTTGACAGACTTGATGACATGATTTTGGGGTTGGCCGAAATAATAGACCTGAAGAATACTCAGAATATTGTAGCTAGTAAAGTTAGCTTTGAGGATATTCTAAATGTGGTAAAAGAGGAACTAAAAAGAGAGATTGAAGCATCAAAAAGTATCATTACGACTGATTTTGCCAGCCTGGCCCAAATAAATTATTATGAGGTTTATCTTCACAGCATTATGTTGAACCTGGTGAGTAACGCTGTTAAATACAGGAAAGATATCCCACCAGTGATAAAAATAGCCACCCATAAGGAAGGAAACAATATCGTTTTATCGGTCGAAGACAATGGAATTGGTATGGACCTAAAAAAAATGGGTGAAGAATTGTTTAAACCGTTCAGGAGGTTTAATGAAAGTAAAGAAGGCAAAGGTATTGGACTGCATATTATAAAAAGTATGGTTGAAAAAAACGGAGGTCGTATAGAAGTAACAAGCAATCCCGGAGAAGGAACAAGATTTAAAGTTTACATGGTTGAATATCGAGAAAGATTATATTAAACCAATCACTACAATTGTAAAATTTATTAATCCTTAAAATGCAATTAAAAACTGAAATCCCGGAACAACAATCCATTATTTTCTGAATGATCAATAGAACACCCATCTTTTCTATTTTGCACAATTTAACTGCTGCTGTATTCTGAATGCTGAGAAGATATTCCAAATTACTACCCTATTCATTCCATTTTGCAATTACTTCAAGTAATTGTTCTTTTTGAATTGGTTTCGATATATAATCTACAAACCCTGACTTAATACAATTTTCCCTATCGCTTGGCAATGCAAATGCGGTCTGGGCAATTATGCGTGCATCGGGCTTGAACTGGAGGATTTCTTTAACCGCCGTAAAACTAAATTAAAAAACATATGAATGGTCCGTTAAAGTAATAAGATCAGCAAGGATTGCATTTCTATTTTTAATTTACCTGTTCCTTCGAAACAAAAGCATAATTACCATTCTAAAACATAAACCTTAAACCTGCTATAAAACGGTTTCCATTAATTACGCCCTCATTTTTTGAAGAATTGACGGCAATCTGATACAATCCCTCAAATTTTACATTGGGCGATACAATTTGAAACCCGGGAGAAATAAAACCATATGTATTTGGTTCTGCTTCTGAAGTTGGATAAGATTGCAGATAAGAAAATTCCTGCACAGGTGCCAGAACCCAATTATCTATTCCAGGTAAAAGAATATTACGTGAGATGGCGAGGTTTACCTGTAATTGTTTTGCAGCGGATCGATTTTCCCGGGTATTGTAGTTCACCCATTCATAGGCATTGTTAGAATCAAATGACCAGAGTCCGGGACGGTAAGAAGCATTCAGTCCAATCACCGGACTGAAGGTTTTTGAGAGAGAGCTGTTCAGAATGGGGAAAGAGGTTCCAGCAAAGCCGGCAATGCCAATTGTATATGTCCTTGCGTTATGCCGGTACAATTTCACCTTTCCCATCAGAAAAGGGTCCAACCATTGGTTGTTCATTTCCATCATCGTTTCGTTTGTGCCAACTGCACGATACATGTTTCGCATCATCAATGTGATATCAGGAGTCAATCCATAGGCCACCACCACCGGGAACATATGCATATTTATAGCATTGCTGCCCATCTGGTTGAAAATATTTCTATACTGTAGTCGGACAATGATTCGATCCTGG
>JBEPWX010000037.1:0-13036 GCA_041642235.1 Mariniphaga sp. | reverse complement strand
AAAAATACAAATGAGAAACTTTTCTTTTAAACCTGATTATGATTCAATAACACAATAAAAAAGTAACCTTGCAGATTTCCGTTTTCTACTTTATGGGAATCATTTTTAAAGGTTTCAATCGCGGTAATAAACCATATCCGGGCCAGATCAAATTCAATTAAACCTGAAGTTGGTATGTACAATAGATGCAGCATGAACTAAACATATAAACAAAGAAACCTTTCAAAAAAAGTTTTAATCAAGCTGACAACTTACTATTAAAAAATTTGAGTGCAGAATTTACACACAATCGGTTGATTTTAGCTGATTTTGTATATAACACATAACCCACTGAACTAATGTTTATTGCTTTTTTTTGATCTGCAGAATTAACACTGCATGAACAATTTGGTGCTAATAATGATTTTATTAGTGAATAATTGTTGCCGGAAATCAATTAAGATGAATCAATTTTTTGCCAGTGTTAAAAGCTCACTCGAAGAATTTTTTATCGAGGTAGGGGATATACTTCTTTTTACTTCTGATACAGTTCGTCAGTTTTTTGTTGTTCCCCTTGAGCATAAGGAGTTGCTTAAGCAAGGATATAACATCGGCAATAAAACCTTGCCACTAATTACAATAACTGGATTTATTATGGGATTGGTGCTTACCATGCAATCCAGGCCGGTTTTGGTGGAATTCGGGGCACAATCCATGCTTCCGGGCATGATTGCCGTTTCTTTGGTGAGAGAAATTGGTCCTGTACTAACGGCGCTGCTTTGTGCCGGAAAAATCAGTTCCGGAATAGGAGCTGAACTGGGAGCCATGAAAGTAACCGAACAGCTTGATGCCATGGAAGTTTCGGCAACCAAACCACTAAAATTTGTTGTGGCAACCAGAGTTTTGGCAACAACCCTTGTGGTACCTGTGCTGGTAATTTATGCCGATGCAATCGGACTTATCGGTACATACTTTGCAGTAAGTATGTATGAACAAATATCTTTTACACTTTTTATTACCCAGGCTTTTGATTCTTTGGATTTTACAGATATAATACCTGCCACCATAAAAACATTTTTTTTCGGCTTTTTTATCGGATTAATTGGTTGCTATAAGGGTTATACTACCCAACATGGCACCGAATCGGTAGGATTATCGGCCAATTCAGCTGTTGTAACAGCCTCATTGGTCATTTTTGTAATTGACTTGCTTGCAGTCCAGGTTACCAGTTTAATCTACAGGCTATAATTCAAAAGATATGGAAAAAGTAATCGAAATCAGGAATCTTAAAAAATCTTTTGGAGACAAACAAGTTCTGAAGGGAATAGACCTCGACTTAATCAGGGGTGAAAATATTGCTATTCTAGGTGGGTCGGGTAGTGGAAAATCTGTTCTCATTAAATGCATTGTAGGATTAATAGAACCAGATTCAGGCACTCTAACCGTGTTGAACAGGAATCTGGAGGACCTGGATAAAAATGAACTGGATGAATTGAGGCAAAAAGTAGGGTATTTGTTTCAGGGAGGTGCCTTATATGATTCCATGACAGTCAGAAAAAATCTGGAATTTCCTGTCCGGCGTACTCAATTTTCTAAAAATAAGGACGAAGTAGATGAAATGGTAAAGGAAGTACTTGAGAGTGTAGGATTGCTTGATGCCATTGATAAGATGCCGGCAGAATTATCGGGTGGCATGAAAAAGCGAATCGGACTGGCAAGGACCTTGATTTTGAAGCCGGAAATAATTTTGTACGATGAACCGACAACCGGTCTTGATCCAGTAACATCAGGCGAAATAAGTGAATTGATTCTCAAGGTTCAGGAAAAATACAATACCTCATCCATCATTGTTACCCATGATATGAAGTGCGTTAAATTAACGGCAAACCAGGTAAAACTTATTGTCGACGGAAAATTTTATGCCGAGGGAACCTATGAAGAATTAAGTTCAAGCGATGACCAGAAAGTAAATGCATATTTCATTTAATTGACATACCATGAAATGAGAATGAGTAGGAATACATACCAACCGGAGATTATTAAAACGCTCATGCGAATTCCATATTATACCATTAAAAACATACAATTTTAATAATATGAAAAGATCACAAAAACATTCACTAAAATTAGGATTAATGGTAGCTGTAGGAATAGTTTTATTCAGTGTAGCTATTTATTACATCGGCAGCCAGCAAAATCTGTTTTCCTCTACAATAACCATAAAAAGCTATTTTAGAAATGTAAGTGGGTTAGTGGAGGGAAATAAAGTACGCTTTTCAGGAATTACCGTTGGATATGTCTCACATATTGAAATTATTGAAGATACTACAATCCTGGTTGAAATGTCGGTTGACAAGAACATAAGCAAATTTGTAAGAACAGATTCCAGGGCCGAAATTACCAGTGATGGTTTAATGGGGAGTAAAATTCTGAATATCCACCCCGGGTCTTCAAATGCAGAAAGAATTACAGAAAATGATTTCATAAGGACACAGACATCACCTGATTTTCAGGATGTGATTGAAGAAGCGCAAAAAATTATAGAAGGAAGCCAATTAACAATTGATAACCTACTGGAAATAAGTAATAAAATAAATAATGGGGAAGGAGATTTAGCACGTCTTCTGAACGATAACACCTTAACCACAAAGTTAAATCAGGCAGGAGATGAAGTTTTGGCTATTACTGAAACAACAAATGATATAATTGAAAAAATAAACCACGGAGAGGGCGATGCAGCCCGCCTGATAAACGATACAATAATTACAGGTGAGATCAGCAGGCTCGCGGTAAATCTGGAAAATATAACAACTAAAGCAGATTCTGTTGCAGAAGAGCTCATACGTTTCACTTCCGAATTAAATGAAGGAAACGGGTTGATTACCCGATTGGTTTATGACAAAGAAATAGCAGACAAAATTGATACTACCCTTGTCAATGCAAATCGTGGAATTAAGAAAGCTACAGATGCGGCCGAAACAATAGAAAGAAGTTGGCTGATTAATCTTTTCTCAGGTAACAAATAAAACAACAAGGACATATTAACACACTGTCATTCCAAAAATTTTTTTCGTAATGCTTCCACTTGCCGGTCATTTATGGGGATAAGGCTTCCCAAAGAAGTACCCATGGTAAGCGATTTTGCACTGAATTCAGCTACTTCAAGCCGGTCGAAGGTTCCCAGCAGTTTATCTCCGGTAACCAATACAGAATCGTTATTAATTATCACAGCTGGTATATCTTTTGAAAGCAGGTTCAGGATTATTTCCTCTCCTGCAAAATGGGAACCAAAGGGGAGGTTGGGAACATCCTGCAAAAAAATCCAGCTTTCAGGAATGGTGCGTACATCAAGCTTTTCATGAGCTACGCTGTATGCCATAAGATATGGGGTTTGGGTTAATATAACAGAGTTAATTTCCGGATTTCTTTTATAAATCTCCTGGTGTAACCACGTTACCCGACTAGGCAATTTCCCCTGCTCACGTTTACCGTCTTTAATCTGAACAATATCATCATTTTGAATGTTCCAGCGTGCCACATCGGTTGGAGTAATCAGGAAATCATTGCCACGCCAGCGTACCGAGACAGTTCCATAGGAGCTAATCATCAATCCCTGCTCACATGCACGATGTACAATTCGTTTTATTTCCTCCCGGATGGCGCGTTCATCAGAAGGATGTTCCACAAATTCCAGTTCCGGAAGAAGATGCGGAATCTGGTTTTCAAATTCTTCAATCTGGTCATCGGTAAGATAATTTGGGGTTCCAATGGTATTTCCGTAGATAATCGTACGACAGCAAAATTCAAGTGTTTCGAACCGTTGAAAAGCATCCAGCAGATCGGTTCCTCCTACCACTGTTCCATGATTTTCCATAATAACGGCCTTATACCCCTTAATAAATTCATCAGCTATTACATTTCCCAAATCTTCACTTCCTGGTAATTCGTAGGTTGCATATCCAATTTCTCCGCACACATATTTAGCCTGTGGAATGATATTGGTGTCAGGAATCTGCCGTACAATGCTGAATGAAACCAGGGCAGGGGGGTGGGCATGAACTATGGCTTTAAGGTCAGGTCGTTTGTCGTAAATAGCTTTATGAAATGGGTATTCAGATGAGGGTTTATGTCTTCCTTCAATGGTACCGTCTCTTCGGACTACAATTATATCAGAAGGTCTGAGAGATCCCTTGTCTATAGCAGAAGGTGTGACCCAGATATCTCCGTTTTCATCCATTATGGAAACATTCCCTCCCGAAGTAGTAGTGAGTCCGCTACGGTATATCTTATCGATTATCATGGTTATCTGATCACGCGGATGCATCAGCAGTGTATCAAGTTTTCTCATTCTTTTTACTTAAAAATTGATATTGAAAATTACAAAAGTTTTGGGAATGAAGCAGAAATATTCCTGTTAAACCACAACTTCAAAATAGTGAATTAATAGTCAAAGCACAAGTAACATGACATAAGTTTTTGGAAGAACACGCGTTACATGCAATCCTGCACGAAGAAAGAAATCAGCGTGAAGCCCAATCGATGTGCGAGAG
Source organism: Mariniphaga sp. (assembly GCA_041642235.1). GTDB lineage: Bacteria > Bacteroidota > Bacteroidia > Bacteroidales > Prolixibacteraceae > Mariniphaga. The sequence goes on along the minus strand of JBEPWX010000037.1, from coordinate 8,507 downwards.
CTATTTTTAACGTATTTCTGTCAAATCCTTTAAAGTCACTAATTAAAAAATACACGAATTGTTTTAATTAGAATTTTGTCAATTTCACTGAAATAATTAGCTTTGCACACCATTTTTCCTTGAGTAAAAGCCCGGGTGGCGGAATTGGTAGACGCGCTGGATTCAAAATCCAGTTCTGGCAACAGAGTGGGGGTTCGATTCCCCCCCCGGGTACAGACAAAACCTGTCATAAAAAAAAACGGACAGGTTTTTTAATTTATGAGAAGCACTTCTATACCAAACGGCAAAATAGGATGCTGTTTGTATTGGACAATATAATCAACAACCACAATTCAATTCACCCCGGACTTGCATCAACTTCAGCCTATGCTTATATTTGCATAAAACAACCCGATATGAAAAGCGATACCAAACTTCGTGAGCACCTGGCCAATGAGCGTACCTTTCTTGCATGGGTGAGAACCTCAGTAGCTTTAATTGGACTTGGATTTTTGATTGTAAAATTTGCATTGTTCTTAAAAGAATTATCCATACTTTTTCAGACACAAACGATTCCATTTTCCGAAGGTTTTTCAGCAGTCATTGGTATTGTTATCGTTGCATTTGGAGTTGTCCTTCCTCCGTTTGCCTTTTACCAGTATAAAAAAGTAGAGAAGCAGATAAACAGGCAATCGTATAAATCTTCTTCACTGCTTACCGGTATGCTTACTCTTGCTATTCTTGCAGGAGGAATATTGTTAATTCTTCATTTGCTGACCAGTATTGATCTATAGCTTCCCAGGAGCATAGTTATATAATCATCGGGTTTTATTACATTTAGACAAGTTTTTGAAAGGGGTGTAGTATGAACCGGCAGACCGATCGATTTCTGTTTGAGCAGATAAAAAAAAGCGACGAGAAGGCATTTGAGGCACTTTTCCGCGCACATTACCCTTTTTTATGTCTTTATGCCACCCACTTGCTAAAAGAGCCCTCAGCGGCCGAAGAAATCGTTCAGGAGCTTTTTGTAAGGCTATGGGAAAAAAGAGAAGACATCACTATTGAAATTTCAGTAAAAAATTACCTGTACCGCTCTGTAAAAAATTATTGTATAAATTACATCAGGCATTCCAAAATTAAAAACGATTACGTACAAAATATTCAGGCAGAACAAGATTTTTATGCCGGGGAAGAATTTGATTCCCAGGCAGAACTAATAGAAAAAATTGAAGAAAGTATCGCTTCACTTCCCGAAAGAAGAAGGGAAATATTCAGACTGAGCCGCCAGGAAGGCTTAAAATATAAAGAGATAGCGGCTAAGTTGAATATTTCAGTTAAAACAGTCGAAACTCAAATGGGCATTGCAATAAAGTACCTGCGAAAGAAATTGAAGGACTTTCTTCTATTTTTTTAACTCTTGTTTAGCAAAAATTTCAATCCCTTTTAAGGGTAAAATGATTCTGAGTTGTCATTAAAACAGATGAAAGCAAAAAAACCCATTGAAGAACCCGATAGGGAGCAGATTGGCAGATACCTCACAAAGGAAATCAGTCCCACTGAAATAAATCAGGTGGAAGCATGGGCTGATGCCTCGGAACAAAACAAGCGAAAATTGGATCAGTATAAACTTCTTTTTCAGCATGCTGATAATTTTTACCAGCTTAAAAAATTCGATACCGACAAAGCCTGGGAAAATGTGCAAAAGCATACTGCACTGCCAGTATCGGTTATCCGTGTAGCAGATATAAGAAATAGAGCGGCAGCAATTTACTACAAATATGCTGCAGTAATTTTAATTGCTATTATGGCAGGTTCTGTGGGATATTTTATCTACCATAAAAATTCAGCTAATTCGCAACTGACTGAAGTTGTAACCCTTGAGGCACAGGTTGTGAATGAATATGTTCTATCCGATGGATCAACAGTAAGCCTCAACAGCAATTCAAAACTGCAGTTTCCTGAAACATTTGATAAAGGTCAACGGGAAATAACCATTACCGGAGAAGCATTTTTTGATGTCAAACCAGATCCCCAAAGACCATTCATCATAAATGCAGGCAGTGCCCGGGTGAAAGTATTGGGTACTTCGTTTAATGTAGCTGCATATCCCGAAGCTGAGTCTGTGGAGGTAATTGTAGAATCGGGAATTGTTCAGGTGGCTTGCTGCGAAAACGGAAGAACTGAAAAAACCGTTGAGCTATTATTAAGTGCAGGAGAAAAAGGTACACTGTTTAGCTCAAATGGTCAATTCGAAAAATCAATAAATACAAATCCGAATTACCTGGCATGGAAAACTCATAACCTTATATTTGAAAAAACCCATCTTAAGGAGGTGGTTAACTATTTAAACAATATCTATCATATTGATATACAACTTAAAAACAAGGAGCTTGAAAATCTGTTGCTTACTGCTGAATTTGAACAAAAACCGGCAGAGTTCATACTTGATGTAATCAGGATAACATTTGATCTCGAGTTAGAGCAACAAGATAATAACTATATTCTTTCGGAGAAATCAACATCAAACTTTTAGAATTCAAAACATGAAAACAATTGAAAAAAAAATCGGAATGGCAATCTCACTGGCTCTTTTACTAATAGTTTTTATGCCACAAGCAGCTTTTTCCCAGCAACCAGGGGAACAGGTTCTTGATCAAAACATCAGTATTTATGCTGAAGAAGAACCTCTTTCTGATATAATCGAAAAAATATGCAACTACTTAAATCTGGATTATTCCTATAATGCTCAAATTGTAACGGATAAAAAGGTTAGCCTGAACATTTCAAACAAGCCCATAAAGTATGTTCTTGATAAATTAATGAAAGATTTTTACCTGCTGTTTGAAATCGAAGATAACATCCTGGTTGTAAGGGATTACGTCCCTCTTGATGAGAGCATGGAGAATACCCGTCAGTTTCAAAGTGCCAACCGGGGCTTTCTTTTTGATAACCCGCGGAATAAAGCTATTACCATCCGGTTCAAATCGGCAAGTAACTTAATCATTATTCCGGTAACCATTAATGAATCAGACACATTAAACTTCATTCTCGATACAGGAGTCAGATATCCTATAATAACTGAACTGCCGTTCGTAAACAAATTAGATTTGAATTTCCTTATGCCAATTCAGATTAAAGGTCTTGGCGAAGGAGAAGCATTAACAGCATACCGTTCAGCGAACAATAAGATAAAACTGGACGGACTGACAGCCTGGAATCAGGAGGTTAATATGGTTATTGACGAAGGCTTTCAGATTTCACATATGCTTGGACTACCAGTTCATGGTCTAATCGGGTTCAATCTTTTTAAAGATTACATTGTAAAAATTAATTATTCATCGGAAAAGCTTACCCTATACCGGCCGGAACATTATAAATACCGTGACCGAAAAAAAGACATCATCATGCCATTGCACCTGGAAGGGAACAAACCTTTTGTTCGTACCAGCATTGTTACTGACGAATTGCAGGAAGTACCTGTAAAACTTCTTGTTGATACCGGTGCAAGCGATGCTTTATGGCTATCGAAAAATTCTGATGAACGCATAAACCTGCCCCAAATCCATATTGAAACTTTTTTGGGAAAAGGACTTAGCGGAGATCTGTTTGGAGTTAAGGGAAGAATAGATGGAATCTGGGTAGGCCCTCTTGTACTGCCAAAACCCATTGTTGCCTTTCCAAATTCTGAAACCATTGACCAGCTTATTACCTCCAACGATCGCAACGGAACACTCGGAGCAGAAATTCTCAGAAGATTTACTGTAACACTCGATTACCGAAATAACCGGCTTACTTTGCGCCCCACAAGGAAAATAAAGGATGATTTTAATTACAATATGAGCGGTATGGAAGTAATCAATCCTATGCCAGGAATGCCTGTATTTACGATAACGAATATTCGAAAAAATTCTCCGGCTTATTTTGCCGGTTTAAAAGAAAATGATCAAATTCTTTCACTTAACAGCAGTCATCATAGATCTCTTGAGCTCAACGATATAAACCTGTTACTGCAAAGCAGGGAAAATAAAAAGATAAAAATAAAAGTTTTGCGAAACGGCGAAGAATATAAAACTTCGTTTGATTTGAAAAAAATATTTTGATGTACCAAAAAGCCACTCCAATATTCCTTTCCATCCTGTTTTTCTGGTTGAATACAATCGGCCAGCAACAGGATGGTTCTGTTTTCGAGCGGCGTATTAATATTCATGCAGAAAATCAACCACTTTCTGTTATCTTAGATCAAATTAGCTGGCAGGCAAGGGTATATTTCTCATATAATGCTTCCCTGATAGAAGCTGCAGAAATATATTCAGTTAAAGCCATCGATAAATCCCTGTATTCAATTTTGCACCTACTTTTCAATTCAAACGAGTATGTATTCACCGAACTTGAAAATCAAATAGTAATTTCAAAAAGAAAAGCAAGTGATAAAAATTTGATCAGGGCAGACAGCATTCCTGAAAGATATTTTTTCCTTTCCGGAAAAGTTATAGACCAGAAAAATAAAAATCCTATTTCTTATGCTTCAATTTCAGTCATTAATAAAGCAATAGGCACTTTAACAAATTCCGATGGTGAATTTTTGTTAAAGCTCCATCCTAAATATATAACCGATACTCTGATTATTTCATACATGGGATATGCCCAGGTATTAACACCTGCCAGCCGTTTGTTGGATGATAGCCTAATTTTGATGAATTCCGTCTCCATTCGCATTCGTGAGGTAAAAATAACTGCTACCACTCCTGAAAAACTGCTTAATAACATCAGGGCAAACCTGGATAACAATTATTCATCGCACTATAAATTAATGAATGCCTTTTATCGGGAAACAATTAAACAGAATGACCATTACATCAGTGTTTCAGAAGCAATAATTGATATATTAAAAGCACCATACAATTCTGCCAGGAATGATCTTGCAAGATTGGTTAAAGGAAGGCAGAGTCCGGATGTTCAACCTTTTGAATGGGTGAATTTTAAATTGCAGGGAGGCCCTTTTACCATAACCCAACTTGATTTAGTGAAGGTAATGGAAACATTCATCGATTTAAATTACCAGCATCAATATGAATATAAAATAACAAGGGTAATATGGTACAACAATAATCCTGTGTATGTTCTTGAATTTAAACCGGTGAAGGATAATTATTTTCATGGATTCGTTGGTGAACTGTTTGTTCATCGTGAAACATTTGCCATAATTCATGCCAGGTACGGGTTCAACCGGAATGGATTAAAAAAAGCTACCCCTGTACTTGTAAAACGTACACCACCAGGAGTTAAAGTACGTCCTGTATTTGTAGAATACCAGGTTAGTTATCAAGAGTATCAGGGAAAATGGCAATTGGCTGCTGCCCATGCAGATCTAAAATTTAAGGTACGCAGCCGACGTGATAATATAAATTCGGAATTTCACAGTGTTTCCGAACTGCTAATTACTAAAATTCATCCAACCGATTTGAAAAGATTTCCACGTGATGAATCATTTTCTCACCGCGATATTTTTACTGAAATGATTCACAATTATGACCTTGATTTTTGGGAAAATTACAACATAATTAAGCCCGATGAAGACCTTCGGAATGCAATTCCAAAACTCACTTCAGCAAATCAGTAAAATTATCACTCCGTATTTGAATCATTGAATCGAATTCACCCTGACATATTCCAAAATAATTTAATGCCAGTATTCATGCTCCCGCAATTGACGGAAATACACTTGCTTTTCATTATCATTCAAAATCCACTTAATCAAACTATTTTAATTAATTTTGAGCAAATTTATATGAAAGCCTGATGCAATGGAACAATTTAGTACAAGACAAAATAAGATATCCCGTCTCATCCAACGCGAAATGTCAGATATTCTTCTCCAACTTACCAAAACGAAATATCATGGAAAACTGATCAGCGTAACTATAGTCAGAGTAACAAAAGATATGGGACTTGCCCGAATTTATCTAAGCGTTTATCCTTCTGAATTTGCTAAGGAAATTTTAAGCGACATACAGCTAAACAGCCGGTCGATACGGGGAGAGCTGGGAAGGAGGATTGGCAAAATTGTAAGAATAATTCCAGAACTTGAATTTTATATAGATGACAGTTTGGATTACATTGAACACATTAATGATCTCTTAAAAAAATAATGTTTCCACACTATCGTTTTTTAAAAAAAAGAAGTTGAATCTGCCTTTATTTATAGCGCTCAGATATTTGTTTTCGAAAAAAAAACAAAACATTATCAATATTATTTCCGCAATTTCAGTAGCGGGAATTATAGTTGGGACTATGGCGCTAGTAATCGTCTTATCTGTATTTAATGGATTTAATAGTTTGATTGAGAGCCTTTTCAGTAATTTCGATCCCGATCTTAAAATTACTGCAGTACGGGGAAAAATGTTTTCTCCAACTGAAAACAGATTTGAGGAAATTAAAAACCTGCCTGATGTTGTTCATTATGCTGAAGTTATAGAGGAAGTAGCACTTCTAAAATATAACAGTCAACAGTATGTTGCAACCATTAAAGGAGTACCTTCCAATTATGGCAATTATACCAACATCGATACTCTTGTAATCGACGGTGCATTTATGCTGGAAGATGAAAATACGGAATATGCCATAGTAGGGCAGGGGGTAGCTTATAATCTGGGACTTGGGTTATCGTTTGTTGATCCTATACGCATGTTTGTACCCAAAAAAGGAAATCAAACTTCCATAAATCCAGCTCGTGCCCTTAACTATGACTACATCTTTCCTTCAGGGGTATTTTCAGTACTCGAGGAAATTGATTCAAAATACGTGATAGTTCCTTTTAACTTTGCCTCCCGTTTGTTCGAAACAGATGGTCAGGTTTCAGCAGTTGAGTTGGGAATTGATGCAAATGCCAATACAGGAAGATTGCAAAAAAATATTCAGGAAATTCTTGGCGATTCATTCGAGGTTAAAAACAAATATGAGCAGCATGATTTGATATACAAAACAATGCGATCCGAAAAATGGGCAGCCTACCTCATATTGGTCTTTATTTTGATTGTAGCTTCATTCAATATGCTTGGCAGTCTTTCAATGCTCATTATCGATAAAAAAGAAGACTTGTTTATACTTCGCGGAATGGGTGCAGATTCAAAGCTTATACGCAAAATATTCTTATTTGAAGGCTGGTTAATTTCTCTTTTTGGGGCAGTTATTGGTTCCCTTTTGGGCATCCTTATTTCCTGGCTGCAGATTAGATTTGGTTTTATAAGCCTTCCGGGTGCCGGTTCGTTCATTATTACTGCCTATCCCGTAAAAATCATTTTTTCTGATATCCTAATTATAATAGGAGTTGTATTAGGCATAGGATTCATTGCATCCTGGTATCCGGTCCGGTTTATATCACAACGGTTTATACTACATAATAATTTATAATTTAGAATTCAATATTCTTCTTAATAATGATAATCATTATCATTTACAGCTATTTTTTGATTTATTTTGGCTGTAATTATTAATAAAATTCATTTAGCGTGAAAGCACTGGTTAAAAGCAAAGCTGAAAAAGGAATCTGGATGGAAGAAGTACCCATCCCGAAAGCAGGACCAAATGATGTATTGATAAAAATTAAAAAGGCTGCCATTTGTGGCACGGATTTACACATATACAAGTGGGATGAATGGGCGCAGCAAACCATAAAAACTCCTGTAATTATAGGTCATGAATATATGGGAGTTGTGGTTGAAACAGGTTCAGAAGTCGACCGAGTGAGTGTAGGAGAGCGGGTGACAGTTGAAGGACATATTTCTTGTGGTTTTTGCAGGAATTGCAGGAGAGGCAGGCAGCACATCTGCGATCACACAATTGGAATTGGGGTGAATCGTGACGGTGGCTTTGCAGAATACATCTCAGTACCGGCTAAAAACGTTTTACATGTAGACGTAAGTATACCCGATGACCTTATGGCAATAATGGACCCTCTGGGAAATGCAACACATACAGCATTGTCTTTTCCTTTGCTGGGTGAGGATGTTCTTATAACCGGGATTGGCGGTCCTATTGGTGCTATGGCTACTGCCATATGTCGATTTTCCGGTGCCAGAAATGTTATTGGTACCGATTTAAGCCCGTTTAGAAGGGCTCTTGCCCGCAAAATGGGTGCAACAAGAGTAATTGACCCAGCTAATGAAAGCATAAAAGAAGCAATGGCACGTCATAATATGGTTGCAGGATTCGATATAGGTCTCGAATGCTCAGGTTCATCTGCCGCTTTTAATGATATGGTAAACCATATGTACAATGGTGGAAAAATAAGTTTGCTGGGAATATTACCTAAAAACACCCAGATTGACTGGAACAAGGTCATATTCAAGGGATTAACATTAAAAGGCATTTATGGGAGAGAAATGTATGAAACCTGGTACCAGATGGAAATGATGCTTACATCCGGCCTTGATATCTCCCCGGTAATTACCCACAGATTTCAGGCTTCTGATTTTCAAAAAGCATTTGAAATTATGGAAAATGGGAATTGTGGGAAAATAATTTTAGAA
>JBEPWX010000036.1:0-13058 GCA_041642235.1 Mariniphaga sp. | reverse complement strand
GGTTAAACTGCGTGGAATTGTGTAACCGAGTTGGATATTTTGAATGCGCAAAAAGGAAGCGTCTTCGACATAATAATCGGAGAAAATGGTATTTGCCGTGGCCGCAGTCGTTAGCCTTGGTACAGTTTTGCTTGTTCCAGGGCCAGTCCAGCGGTTCAGGTTGGTACTTAACTTGTTTGCATTGGGCTGAACCCTTTCGTAATTGCGGACCATGTCGTTTCCAATGGATGCATAAGCGTATGTTACAAAATCAACCCCTTTGTAATTGAGGGTAATATTCAATCCCATGATTACATCAGGAATAGGATTTCCAATATTTGTTCTGTCGTCTGAATTTAGAATACCATCCTTGGTCACATCCACAAAACGGATATCACCGGGGGCTGCTTTTGCACCGAGCGCTGTTTGTGATGGATGTGCATCCACTTCGGCCTGGCTTTGGAAAAGTCCATCGGTTTTATATCCATAGAAATATCCGATGGGCAAACCAACTTCCATGCGTGCAGGCAAAGGCTGGCCAACGCCAAAACTTCCTCCTTCAACGAACCCCGAACCGTTATTTACTTCCAGCACTTCATTTTTTAATGTGGTAACGTTATAATTTATTCGGAAATTCAGGTCGCTGGTGATATTGTCACGATAACCAACTGCAAATTCAAAGCCGCTGTTTCGAACTGTTCCGGCATTTACTGTAGGGCCGGCAGCACCAGGGGCAGCTACTCCAAGAATTCCTGAAACCGGAATGTCGCCTATCAGCAGATTATTGGTTGTTTTAATAAAATAATCTGTATTTACATCGATTCTATTGTTTAGGAATTTGAAATCAGCACCCACGTCAAATTGTTCTGACTGTTCCCATTTTACTGCTGGATTCGGACTGGCACCAACGGCTTTTCCTTCAACGAGGGCTCCGTTCAACACATAGGTACCTTCTCCGTTCAATTGCGAAATATACTGGTAATCTTCAATTTTATCCGAACCTAAAAAACCATAACTTAAACGGAATTTAATCAGGTCAATTTTTTCTGCACTTTCCATAAAATCCTCGTCGGAGATTATCCACCCCATTGTTGCAGACGGGAAGTAGGCTACCGTATTATCGGGACCAAATTTGGTGGAGGCATCCCTCCTGAGCATGGCCGACAAAAGGTATTTTCCTTTGTAATCGTATTGCAGCCTGGTAAAATACGACAATCTGCGCTGGTCATAGGTCCATGAATCGGTTGATTTTGTGTCGCTGAGGCCGTTGGCCAGGCTGATGTCGGCAAATTCCCACGAGTTGTTCGGGATATCATATCCGGTTCCGCTAAGGTGGTTCCCCCAGGTTTTAAAAACGGTGGTTCCCAGTGTCCAGGTAAGGTGATGTGCTTCGGCAAAAGTATTGTCGTAAGTGGCAAAAGCATCAAAAGTATAGTCATTGAAATTGTCCCTGCTCTGGTCTACACTGCTCCTGCTTGTATCAAAAACTTTACCTCCATAGTCTACAATTTTGGAGAATGTTTTTGAACGGCTGTTTGCTGTGTTGAAGCCAATTCGTGTGGTAGCAACAATTTTTGATGAAATATCGAAATCAAGACCGAAATTACCGTTCCATTTATTCAGGTCGTAATCGTTAAACGTATTGGCAATCTGAGCCAATGGATTAATAATTTCAATGCCCAGATTTGTAGGGGCTAAAGTATAATCGCCGTTTGAATCGTAAGCCGGAATGGTAGATGGCATATTTAATGCGTTAAACAATACGGAAGCCAGACCAAAATCATTAATGGATTTCCTGTTAATGTAAGTGTAAATAATCGATGAATTAAATTTAATCTTCTCCGTTATATCGGCGCCCATATTTAATCTGGCGGTATTCCGTTTATAACCGGATTTATCCAGGCCAATAATACCTTTCTGATTTAAGTCGGATGCGCTCAAGGTGTAGTACATACTTTCTGAACCTCCTGTAACACTTATATTATTATCATAAATAGGAGCTGTTTCGAAAAGTTCATTTTGCCAGTTGGTTCCACGCCCCAGATTTGAAATGTTGGAAAAGGGTGGTGTTTGGCCGGAAGCTGCATAACTTTCATTAAGTAATACGGCGTATTCAGTTGCATTTAGCACCGGCAGTTTATGAGTTGTTTCCTGAAAACCCATTGAACTGTTAATGCTGACTTTAGTGTCGGTATTGCGTTTACCACTTTTGGTGGTCACTAAAATAATACCATTGGCTCCAACTGTACCGTAAATGGCGGCCTGTGCATCTTTCAAAACCGTAATAGACTCAATATCATTGGGATTCAGCGTATTCAGATCGCCCTGATAACCATCGATAATCGCCACCGGAGAAGCATCACCATTGGTAGAAATGCCGCGAATGCGGATGTCGATATCTGCACCTGGTGCACCCGATTGGGTTGTAACATTTACACCCGCAATTGTTCCCTGCAGGGCTTGTTCCATTTTAACCGGGTTTAAGTCCTCAATAGTTCTGCTGTCAACCATAGAAACAGCTCCGGTAACATCTTTTCTTCTTTGGGTACCATAGCCAATCACGACCACTTCATCCAAACCAAGCGTGGCACTTGCTAAAGCCACATCAATTGTGTTACGGCCATTTACCGGTATTTCTAATGGTTCCATACCGATAAAAGAAAATCGCAACGTTACGTCAGGTGGTACTTGTAACTCAAAATTGCCGTTTGCATCCGTTACAGTCCCGGTTGTTGTTTCTCTTACAACTACAGATACTCCTGGTAACGGTTCTCCATCTTCGGCCGAAGTAACTACTCCACTGACCGCAATTTCCTGGGCAAAAGAACCAAGAGCAAATAGTGAGCTTAAAAAGAAAAAGAGAATTTTTTTCATAAGGATTTCGTTTTACTTTTTAATAAAAACTTTTGAAATTTTACATCGAATTTGATGTATTTAATCATATCCACCTAAAAATTTCATGCAACATAATTACATCAGACCTGAAATAACACTACGTCAAAAACACATCATTCAATATATAAAATATTAAAATTCAATATATTAATAAGAAAGTAAATGAATACAACAAAAAGTATAATTTATTTAGATTCTGAAATCCATCAAATATTTGATAAAAAAGTTGAGAGGCTTTTATCGCGAGAAAGATTTAATTTTTTGCGAAGCCGATAGCGACCAATTTCTACTCCACGATCAGAAATATTTAATAACACAGCAATCTCTTTCGATGTCAGGTTCATTCTAATATAAGCACTTATACGCATCTCCCGGGGAGATAATTCCGGATATCGTTCTTTTAATCTCTTAAAAAATTCTTCATGTACCTCGTCAAAATAAACTTCAAATACCTGGTTCTGCTGTTTATTATCTATTTCCTTGTTTATTTTTCGGCTTAATGTAGTCAGTTTAGATTTTATTTCATTATCATTTGTTGCTTTCTGTGCCCGTTGAAGTTCATTTTTCAACTTCATCAGAAATTTATTTTTCTGGATAATTCCCATCGTTTGATTAGCAAGTTCCTTGTCACGGTGAATCATTTCATTCTGCAACTTTTCATTCCGCAACCGTATAATCTCTTTTTCAGCAATCAGAGCCTGATGTTTAAAGCGTTCTTCTTTTTTTTCCATCTCCTCCTGGTATTTTTTTGCTTGCCTTCTTCTTATCATTTCAAGACGATACAACACATATTTTACTACCAATGAAATGAATAAAATAAACAAAATAATATAAGTATAATATGCAATAGCGGAGCGATGCCATGGTGGCATTATTTCAAATTCATATTCTGCGATACTGCTTTCGATCCCATAAATATTCAATGCTTTGATCCTGAAAACATATTTCCCCTCCGGCAGATTGGTGTATTCTCTATAAATGCTTGAGTTCCATTCCGACCAATCATTCGAATAATTATCCAGCAAAAAACTAAACAGCAACTTGTTCTGATTCTCATAAAAAGGAGCTGTATAATGAAATCTAAAAGAATTTTTTTGATATGGAAATTTGTATTTCTGGCCTGAAATCACTCCATTAACCAGGATAATTGAATCCATATATGGAATCTCGACACGTGTTATATATGATTGAAACGGCTGAGAATACGATTTTACAAACTTACTTGAATAATGAGCAAACCCATTATCGATTCCCAGGAAAATATTATCATTATTAAAAGGATAAATAAATTCAAATTCGGTTACATACTTATCATCTAATTGCTTAAATGGTGAAATAATTTTAGTATAGGTTAAATCTTCATTTAACCGAAACACCCCTGATTCTTCTTCTGCTATGAACCAGATGTTACCCTCACTATCCGTTTTCAATGTTTTAAGACGTCCATCAAATCCGAAAAGATGATTTAATTCATCACAAATTATAAAATTATCATTTTCCTTATCATATTTAAATATTCCATTTATTGTTGAGACAAACACCTGGTTTTTAAATTTGAAAATGATGTTCTGTTCATCCGATGGTAGCCCGTCTTTCGATGTATATAATTCATATTTTGAAACACTGTCAAGAGTATTATTTAGTTTAATATTAAAAATACCTTTCCCACCATGACTCATCCAAATGGTTCCCTTCTCATCTTGTTCAAGATAACGGCTTGATTCATTAAATCCTTCTATTTTTTTTAAAAACTGCCACTGCCCGTCAATCTTTTTAAAGAGCTGCAACCCGGTGTAATGGCCACCCAAAATAATATCCGGATGGTTTTCCAGAGGAATATATACCCATCCCCCCTCCTCCCTGCTAATCTGTTTTGCATAATTATCTTCAATAACAAACGTACCAAGATTATGCCCACAAATCAATTGTTCATCAATCACGTTAAGCGACCAAACCTGCCCGGTAGTATTTTCAATCAGGTTAAATTTTTCATCATTACGGGAATATTCATTAAACGGTTTAACAAATAATCCCTGATTCGTGCCCATATATAATTTGTTGTTGAAAACACGAGCTGTATAACCAGTTCCGAGTCCATTGTAATCAGCAATGTAACTAATTGGCGAATTTATTTCTACATAATCAATTCCATTATCAAGTCCCAGCCAAAGATTCTCGCTTTCGTCACAGTACATACTTAATACTGTATTGTTTTGCAACCCCTGATTTCTGCTAATCTGCTGAACTACTTCTCCGTCAGAATTTGCGATAATGATTCCATTTGTGATTGTTCCAAATGCAAAATAATTCGCTGCAATTTTAGTTGCACTAAACAGTTTATATTCTTCCAGTAGATTGTTAGCCGGAGTATTCCATTTTTCAAGCTTCCCATTTTCAAATTTGTAAATACCATGTCTGCTGGTACCAATAAGGAGGTGATTCTCCCGAATGCTGAGTATAGTCCAGATTTCCTTGTCTTTTAATTCACCGGCCCAGGGCACTCGATCAATAATACCGTTTATATATTCAAACAATCCTACACCTGGTTCGTGCAGAAACAACCTTCCATTAATATTAAAAGAAAAATGGAATTGGTTACTTGGTTTTATTAACTCCAGTTTTTCATCTTTCAATAGGAATAAATAATCAAAGGACTGAAAAACTATACCTTGTGGAATTTCATAAATTTTCCAGATATCATCAAATTCGATATCGGAATCTGGAAGTAAATTTCTTAAACTCTGAAATTTTAATTCACCCGTTTCATTTCGCTGCAGAATTCCCATATCATTAAACATACCGACAAAAATACGATCATCATTATCAATATAAATTGAACGTAAGGGAGACGAATTTGGAACTTTAAAAAGTTCCCAATGGAATCCGTCAAAACGTAGAACGCCATCGTTATTTGCAAAATACATAAAACCTTTTTTATCCTGGCTGATGGCCCAATTTTGTGTACCTGCATTGTATTCTGATTTCAAATAATTATGAATCTGCGGTGTCCCCAGGGTTTTAACCTGGGCAGATATTACCACGGGGAAAATAAAAAGCAATATAAAAAAATAGTTATGCACCCTCAGTATTATTTTTATCTGTCCATAATATTAATATTAAATCCTGAAATTCTCCCAAAATATAACTGAAATGCAATATAAAAAAATCAATAAAAAATTTGTTTTCAATTTTAATTTTAATCGATTGGACTAAACTTTAAAATGTTTAGGGACGTAAAAACCTTCAGGACAGAACAATTCAAGCTATAATTAATAAATCTTCAGGAACTTTTTATTAAAACCTCTTGTGAGTTTGGGACTGAAAAAAAAAACATTTATCAGCAAGATTAAATTCCCATATTAGATTCACAAATATTGCATCAGCTACCCATAGTACCAATTATAATTCTCCTCTTTCAAATTTTTTTATCATCTCACCTGCAATGCTTAGGCTTGAAGGATAATCCGGCAGGCTATCCCTTGTAAACCATGAAGCTTCGGAAATTTCTTTATTATCGACGATAATGTCCTTGTTCTCATCAGCTTCAGCAATAAAGCCAATCATCATAGAACCGGACATTGGCCAGGGTTGGCTTTTATAATAACGGATGTTCCTTACATCCAGCCCAACCTCTTCTTTCACCTCCCTAATTACCGTCTCCTCGAGCGATTCGCCCATGTCGGCATATCCTGCTATGAGAGAATACCAATTTCCACGAAAACTTTTATTGCGTGCGAGCAGTATCTTATTCTTACAAACAATGGCCACAATTATTGCCGGTGAAATTTTGGGAAAAACAATCGTACCGCATACCGGACATACGATGGCTCGTTCATCAGATTTCTCATGATTAGGTGATCCGCATTTTCCGCAAAATTTATTTACTGAATACCAATTTGCCAGCTGGAATCCGACCAGGCCAATCCACGCAATTTCCTTCTGTGCTATGGATCTGAAATAATTTATTTCTCTATAGACAAAACCATTCATATCCGGATTTAGTTTTCCCCATACAAGAAAACATGGAACATCATTTAGCGTGAATAAGAATGTACTATTTGTTTTATTAGTGATTTCCGGGAAATCTTTCTTTTGCGGCAGTCTAAACCCATCACCTCTATTTTTCAATAACAATGAATTACCAGTATAATGAAGAATAATATCTGTTTCTTCCAAAGATTTATTTGTGATAAATTGATTGTTGAAGCGGTGAGGAAAAATATCTTGAATCATGATAATAACTTAAATCAATCTAAAACAATGATTATTCATACGAAGATAACCAGAATAAACCTTCCGATAAAGTTTTCATAAAACCAGTACAGAAATATCTGATGTTTGTGTTCTATAAATGATGTATACATGATGTTTAAAGAAATTGCAAACATTTTTTTTTTGAAACTAAGAAATAAAAAATGTATATTACTACGAAATAACAGGTAGGCTATTCTTATAAAAAAATTTAATACCCATTAGATTTTATAAAATCTCTTGATAGTCAATAAAGTAAAGATGAATTTCGTAAACCAATATTAGAATCATATGAAACTAACAGGAATTTTAATTGGAATTGTTTTCATAATCCATTACACTTCAGGACAGGAAAGCGGTTCAAAAATATGGGAAGTTTATCCCGGAGATAATTACAGGGCTATCTATTCACAGCTAAAACCCGGTGACCATTTAGTGTTTCATGAAGGAACCTATTCAGGAAGTGCCGGAACAATACCCACTTCAGGTACACGGGAAAAACCAATTGTTATCCGCGGTTATGGCAATGGGGAGGAAAGACCCGTTTTATTTCTGGAAAGCTCAGGTTCCAACCAGTTACAGGTCCATGCAATTCATCTTGTTCTGGATTTTATGGAATTTCAGTCCAAATTTACGTATGCCATACGAATAGGCGCGTCAAGTGCAGGTAGTAAATTTGAAAACATTACCATTAAAAATTGCCTGTTTTATGAAAGTGGTGGTGGAGACATCAGTGCCAATGCATCGGTGGAGTACGATAGCATTCACATTTTAAACAATTATTTTATCGGCCCTAAAAAAACTCCAATATATATTGGCCAACATGATGGAAAAGCAAAAGTTACAAACTTTCTTTTTAAAGGAAATGTTATAGACGGATCTCAAATTTTTGGTGATAACATCATTGGTTACGGAATTCAGCTAAAACTTAATGTGACAGGCGGAATCATCGAAAACAATTTTATATCGGGAACAAAAGGTCCGGGAATAATGGTATATGGTGCTGAAGATTCAAGTGCTGTTAACGCAAATATCATCAGAAATAATATTGTTGTGGGTTCCAGAAATAATCCGGGAATAATAGCTGGAGGAGGACCTGCTATAATAACAGACAATATTACTTTTGGATGTAATGGGGGAATTTCAGTACAGAATTATGGTGGCAGAAATTTACTACACAATATAATACTTAACAACAACACAGCTGTGCTGGATAATAATTACGGCATATCTATGGGAAATATGTCTGCAATTACTTCACAGAACAATATAGTAATCACATCGAATAGTTTAAATGCTTACAGAAACAATCCCAATCCGGGAATTAATAATCTAACTGTTGATGCATCAGATGAATTAAAAATAATCTTACAGGATGAGTTATTGCATTATATGCCAGCAGTTAATAACCTGGAGGAAATATGGCAATATATAGCTTCAGGTCCTTTAAGTCAGGATAGTATAATGGAGCTGGCAGAATTACTCCTGGAATACAAAATTCCGCTGGGAGGGGCAAGATATCCTGTATACGCACATTTTCAGAATGCCACGGAAAACATCCTGCGCATCTATCCAAATCCCGCCAGCGATCAGGTCTCTTTTGAAATTAAGCAAGACAACTTCATAACGGCTGAGGTAATGGTTTATACAATCACAGGCAAACAGTTGCTGCACACAATAGTTAACAACAGGGACCCTTTCATTTTTAATGTAAAAAACTTTGACTCTGGCCTGTATCTGGTAAAGGTGAACCTGGATGGTAAGGAATATTCTAAAAAGCTAATTTTGAAATAAGATTAAAATTTCAGAAACCAATAAAAATTACAATGAAAAATACAGCAATTTTATTCTCCCTTTTGTTTATTACATTCACATCAATTGGACAAAACATAAATCAGGGAAAGGTATGGGAAGTAAAAGAAGAGGGGGATTACCTGTCCATTCTGCCACAATTAAAGCCGGGCGATGAACTTATATTGCAGGAGGGAATATATGAAGGAGCAGCTATTATTAACAATTCAGGATTGAAGGGCAAAAACATTACCATCAGGGGCTATGGAAAGGGAGAAGAAAGGCCGGTATTGCTTCTTGAAAGCAGAGGAAATTTAATGCAGGTGAACGGGAGCAACATTGTTCTCGAATTCTTGGAATTCCGTTCGAAATATGGTTATTCAATGCGGATAGGTACATCAAAAGAAAAAGACAGTTACAAAAACATAATCATTAAAAATTGTGTGTTTCGTGAATGTGGCGGCGGAGACATCAGTGCTAATTCTTCACTTGTATATGACAATATACAAATTTTGGAGAATTACTTTATAGGTTCAAAAAAAACACCTGTATACATAGGGATCCATAATGGAAGAGCGCAGGTTACCAATTTTGTTTTCAGAGGTAATGTAATAGATGGCACCAAAATTTTTGGAGAAAATATTACAGGGTATGGAATTCAGCTAAAGCTGAATGTGGCAGGAGGCATTATTGAAAATAATTTTATAACCGGCACCAAGGGACCGGGAATAATGGTATATGGTTCAGAAGATGCGGATCCTGAAAATGCTAATGTTGTAAGAAATAATGTTGTTGTTGGCTCACGAAACAGTGCTGGCATCGTTGCAGGCGGAGGTCCTTCAATAATTGAAGACAACCTTACTGTTCGGTGCAACGGCGGAATTTCAGTTCAAAACTATGCCGGAAGAAATTTATTGCATAATATCACCCTAAATAACAATACGGCTATCTGTAACCGCAATTACGGCATTACTTTTGGAAATGTTCAGGATATAACTGCCAGGCACAACATAGTATTCACAACGAATAATTCAACTGCATTTATCAACAATGTGAATAAGGGAGTTAACAACAAAATTATTCAGCCTTCACCAGAACTTGAAAAAACAACAAAAGAAGAACTGATGAAAGTGATCCCCGAAAGAAATAATCTGAAAAAAATTTGGCGACATATGTCTTCCGGACCTTTGAAACAAAATAAAGTTAATAAGATAATGGATTTAATCCTTGAACATAAAATCGTTTTATAACTTTATAACGACTGGAAGCCTTTAGTCCGGGGATTTTATTCTTTTTTCAACCCTAAACAGGATCCAGGAGGAACTGAGACCTGGTTTCTCCACCCTGCCCTATTCTTATTTCCGGGGGCAGTTTATTCACAAGCCAAAATTCCTGATGCAACTTAATTCTTATCTGCTAAAAGGTTCATCACCAGGCTTATTAATTTGGATTGTAAGTCAGCAATGGAAATTCTTAAATAAAATTTTTGGATATATTATTTTTATATTGTAATTTAACAAAATTATAACAAAGTATTAATAATAATTTAAATTGAACTTTATGAAACGATTTTTTACTTTGCTCTCGATTTTTTTCCTGATGGTTTTTAACCATCTAAAAGGACAGGAGCCATACAGGCAGCTAGTAATTACTGAAGTTATGGCTTATAGTTGGGCCAATAATTACACGGAGATTACCAATATGGGTGATCAAACAATTAACCTGAAAGATTTTAAATATATTGGCGACTATAGGATCAATATGCCGGAAGATTATTTAAACGCACCCTGGACATATCCTGCAAGTAAATCATTTATGCTACCGGATTTTAACCTTGAACCTGGTCAATCATTTGTTATTACTGCTGCTTATGATTTTGGTCCGAGAATGTATAAAAAAGACCCTTACAGTCCGTATGCAAATGAGCGTCCCAAAAGAGTTGACATATATGATCTGGCAGATGCCTTGATGCACTACCCTGAACCAGGGGGAGATGAAACCGACAGCATTACCCCTGGATACCAGGCATTCCGACTTTGGGAGGGAGCCAATGGCGTAGTGCTTGAACATCATTTTGCCGAAGGCGATTCGGCAATAGTTGATAATTTTAATGTAATAATAGGTGGTGTTCCAGGTAGTGGTTATGCTATTGGATCAGATGTGGCCGGAGTTGAAGCTGCAACACGATTGGGGCCGGTAATGCGCAAATTTGATATTAAAAATGGCAATCTTGATTTTTTTAATGGCAAAGGGGCCCATTTAGAAGATTCAGAATGGATGGCTCTTCCTTATATAACCAGCAACACATGGCGTGATACATGGTGGACAGTAGGCAACCACGGCCCCTATGTGCTGGATGAAAACACCCTTGAGTCAGATGTGATAGATGTTGATTTTGCCGGCAAAAAACTTACAGTTCCATGGGGTATACGCCGACTGGATGGAATCATGCACGCAATGACGAGGAAACCAGGTATTGCCTGGCATTATCATTTAAATGAAAACAGGGAAGATTCAGTATACCGGTCTGTAAAAACAGGTGATAAGCTGGAAATCATGGTTTGCGGAAACACTTTATATACGGCAGTATTCGATATTGTTGTAAGTGAACCAGCTAATGATGTCAATATCGTAGTTCCAATTGCCCATAAAAACTTAAGTCTCACTGGAACCGGACCGGTTGTTAGCGGCACACAGAATGGGATTCTCGGCTGGCCAAGGGTAACTGCACATGCAGAGGGGCCAGATACTATTACCGGGGTTAATCATGGGTTAACGTACGATTTAAGAACCGATTCTTTATTGAAGTATCTTGAAAAACCTTCCAATGCATCCTGGGAATTTGTTTGGGTGGATGATGTTGCCAGGGCAAATTTGAAAAATGGAGACAAATTAAAAGTAACTGCACAAAACGGGGATGTAAAAGAATACTTCATTCAGGTGCAACCTTATCGTCCAAGTAATAATGCATTCTTAAGCAGCATAACCTGGCCTGATGTACCGGAATATTTAAAAGGAATATTTGGATGGCAGGGCGATACCATTCCCAATTTTAGTAAAGGTGTATTTAATTACAGGATAAATATCCCTCTTGAAGTAGAAGGTATTCCGGCAATGGTGGCAAAAACAGAAGATTTAAATGCAACCGTTGAAGTTAAACGGGCTACTTCTTATTATGGTACTGGAGAAAACCGAACCATTTCCTTTGTTGTCACTGCACCGGATCAGACTACGCAAAAGACCTATAATATTGAACTGGTTAAAGAGAAAGAAGCTTCCAATGTGCAACCCTACCATGCAGAACCATTTGTTTCAGAAATTATTACCGGCGAAAACAACAGAAATGGTTTTCTTGAAATATACAATCCCGGCAACCAACCTATCGATTTAAGTAATTACATGTTTAACCGCCAGTCAGGAGTCGATTTAGCCGAGCGCATTATGTCAACGATGAATGAAGATGACTGGATCCGACGGTTTAGGAAATACGTTCCGGGTTATAAATATGTTTCTGAAACAGAATGGCCTTCCCGACCTGGCATTCTGATTCCCGACCTTTCAGTAAATTCCATTCTTCAGCCGGGTGAAATGTTCATTATGGCAGTAATCCCTGATCGAACCAATGCTGCCGATATCAATTCTTACGCATCCAGTGCTATATGGCCTCCTGTAGTTCGGGCTCCGGATGTCCAATTCATGTTGCGGGGAGACCATCACAAGGGATTTGAAATGTTAAATAATCCCTGGGGGGAGGAAGTCTCGACCGATAACTACAGGGTTGACAACCCACCCCTTGGTCAGCCCCGGGCTGAGCCTCTGTTGATGTTTAAGATCTTAAACGATTCAATAAAAAAAGGTCTAAAACCGGTTAACGATCCAGCCGATTTCGAATTGATAGAAGCTATAGGTATGGCTGATGGAAGCGCCTGGCGCCCTGTTGACCCGGAATTACCTATGACTCAGTGGAGTACAATGATTCGGAAACCTGAAATATCCATACCCAACCCTGAATTGCAAGGTTCATTTAGCGAAACACCCGAAGAAAGTGAGTGGTTGTATCTTAATACACAGTACTGGACCGACTGTCAGTGTTCACCCTATCCGGGAATGCAGGACAGAAGAAACTGTATAAACGACTATGG
>JBEPWX010000035.1:0-13142 GCA_041642235.1 Mariniphaga sp. | reverse complement strand
TATCCGAATAAGTACGATCAAATTATGTTTGGCAGTGTGGATGAAGCCTGGAATCTGGGAGCTGCTGCTGTAGGAGCCACCATATATTTTGGTTCTGAAGAATCGAACAGACAGATTATTGAAGTAGCAAATGCTTTTGAACGTGCTCATGAACTGGGCATGGCAACTATTCTGTGGTGTTATACCCGTAATAATGATTTTAAAACCGATGAAAAGGATTACCATACTGCTGCCGATTTAACCGGGCAGGCTAACCACCTGGGGGTAACCATCAAGGCTGACCTTATTAAGCAAAAACTTCCCAATACAAATGGTGGGTTCAGAGGTCTGAATTTTGGAAAAACGCATCCAGGAATGTATGATAAATTAACATCTGAACACCCAATCGACCTGTGCCGGTACCAGGTGGCAAATTGTTATATGGGGAAAATAGGACTGATAAATTCAGGAGGTGCCTCCTCCGGAGAAAATGATTTTGCACAGGCTGCCCGAACTGCCGTAATTAATAAACGAGCCGGTGGATCAGGACTCATTTCCGGTCGGAAAGCTTTCCAGCGACCAATGGATGAAGGTGTAAAATTGTTAAACCTCATACAGGATGTATACCTGCACAAGGAAATTACAGTGGCCTGAATCCTGTTTTTAAGAATAATCTGTCATTTCTGTAATCATTGCAGGCAATTTCGCTGGAAATGTGCCTGCAATGATGTATTCCTATGAGCCCAGTACTTTCGTAAATGCCTGTTTTTTTCTGCATTCTTGTGGAATGCTTTGTACAAGCTCTTCAGAACCTTTATAATTTGGTGTATTGAAACCAGCCTCCGAAATTGCTTTTTCTATGTCGTCAAAGCTTATTTTGTCCGCTTCAAATATAATCTCCAGTTCTTTGGTGTCTTCCTCCCAATAGGTACCTAACACACCCTCTACTTCCTCCACAGCTTCTTCAATTCTCTCTATACAGGCTTCGCTTATGTTTATCTTGATTCGCTCGGCCCTGACATCTGCCAATACTCTGATTGTAATAAAAAGCAGTATTACTAATAGTGATATTAAACCTATTGTTTTATAATTCATTTTCAATGATTAAATTATTTTTCCCCCATCAATTCGGTTAATTCTCATTCCGGTATTAATGAAAATTAATGCCAAAACTTCGTTAATACTTCAGTTGTTTAATTAAATGCTTGTGCAATAAAGGGGTACATTTGTTCTTCTCCGAAAACAGTGCAGCTTTATAATTCGTGGAATACCACAATTTTTGATGGCCTTTTCTACATTTAGCATCCGTTCAGCGGATAAATCTTTTTTATAGCCTTACCTGCAAACAAAAAATCAATTAAAAAGTTTACTTCTCGACAAGGGGAGCGCAAGGTAGCTATTATTTATTATGAAAAACTACTTGTGATTTGTAAGATGAATTAACCTTAATTTCAGATATAGTGCTAAAGAATGTACCACAGAGTTTGAAATATTCTGAATAAGAGGAATTTTTTTTATAGAATTAGCCTGCAAAATATGAGAAATCATATAAGAAATGATGAGCAATCATAAGAGGCGAAAGGATGTTATTAAATAAAATATGAAAATAAACTTATATTCAGTTAAATTGACCTTCTTAATAGATGTGTATGTTCTGTTAAGATTTCGTTTCGAACCCTTAAATTTTTGATGGGATGTTCTTTCCCAATAAATTCACTGGTAATGGCTCATAAATCGCCATATCTTCTACAGATTAAATTCAATTTAAATTCAATGTTAACTCAATTTTAATTCAGTGATAATTCAACTATAATTGAATTTAAATTGAATTAATAATGAACTTAATTTGACTTTAACCTTTACATGATCTAATTTTAATTTTTAAATTAATAAGATGTATAAGGTAATTTTATAATCATTTCACAGAATTATTTAATTGGTATGAAGAACTGCCAGGAATACAACGGTTAGGGCCATGCGTTTAGTTGATGAAAGGTTTTGACCCTATGAAGAGTTTCTTTTTCATGTATTTGTAAATCTTACAACCTTCCTGAGATATCACCGGTTTAATGCATGCCTGCCGGATTATAAGCTGTCTAAACTTATTTCATTTTTCCAATTGAAGCGGTGGGCATCTTCAGCCCACTGTGGCCAGTGATTGTACCACTCGGGCGTTTTGCTCTCCCTGATCCGTTCCATCGGGAAATAAGGTTTTATGTCGAGCACAGGA
The DNA here is from genome assembly GCA_041642235.1 of Mariniphaga sp. Classification (GTDB taxonomy): domain Bacteria; phylum Bacteroidota; class Bacteroidia; order Bacteroidales; family Prolixibacteraceae; genus Mariniphaga. Next base: position 10,933 of record JBEPWX010000035.1, on the reverse strand, counting down.
GTGCAGTTTTCTGCATCAATAAATGGAATGGTAATAATACCTTTTTCCGGATCGATAGCTTCAACCTTAACGGTGCTGATTATGACCGGGTTGGGACGTTCAGTGGTACGCGAAGCAAATACTCCCACCTCGTCGGGAGCACACCTGAAAAGATTTTTGGCCACCGTTTTGCTTCTGATTTCCGGCTCATCGCTCAGATGTGCCCACCAGATAATCTGCAGGTGGCTGAATCCTTCGATGTGTTTCAGTCCGGGGAGGTATTCATTTAGCAGGTGAACCGAATACTGTTCGTCTTTTATTTTTACAGAACCTATTTTCCTGAGCTTAAATTCCATCTTTTTTTAATAAAAATACTGATTTTAAGGATCAGATGCAAAGGTTGCATTATTGATTTCATCCGGGAATCAGGGGTTAAAATTTTTTTGGTTGGCCCACCGCAACTTCCCGCTACTAAATTATTCAACAGGATAAACTTGTCATTCTGATAACATTCTGTTCTTCGTAAACTAAAAATAAAGGAGCACGTATACGTACCCCTTTATTTTCTGGTTGTCCCGCCAGGGCTCGAACCTGGACTCTTCTGAACCAAAATCAGACGTGTTGCCAGTTACACCACGGGACAATCATTCAGTGTCTTTTCGTTAAAGACGGTGCAAAAATATAATTTTTTTTCTTTCCAGCACTTACAGTAAAACTTTTTCAAAAACAGAAGGTTCATTTTTTTGTATTGGTTTTGGAATTAAGACATTAACTAAACCAATTTCTTTACAGGAATTAAGGTCTTCCATTACATTGATGTAAATTATAAAAAATATGCTGTTGTATAATAAAAATCTTACCCATGAAATGTAGTTCATTTTTTCAGAAAATCTATTTAAAGCCAGTGCACCGGAATTTGTTTCAGTAAGAAATTATTTCCCTGTTTATGGCGAATACAGTATATAATCGTCATCTATGCCTTTTAAAGAGCAAATTGATGCCTGTTATAAAAACACCATCCGGGTCCCCATTTTTATAACGAATCAGTGGGATGAGTTAACATTACCCGAACTTTTAGGGCATCAGATGATTGAGGTTGTTTATTAACCTGCTTGTGGCTTATTAATCAGATTTTAAGAGATATGCTTTATATGGCTTATTTCTTTAAAACCTTATATTTGCCCAAATTCATAAAAAAAGTAAATGCAGCGGTTTCATTTAATTAATAATATCCTTGGATGGGGCGTTTTTCTTATTACTGCCCTGGTTTATCTGTTAACACTTGAACCTACTGCCAGTTGGTGGGATGCCAGCGAGTTCATTACAGGTGCTTACAAACTCGAAGTGGGGCATCCGCCCGGGGCTCCATTTCATAGTCTGCTCGGGCGGTTTTTTAGTTTATTTGCCGGCGATACTTCCCAGGTGGCTTTTATGATAAATTTTTTATCTGGATTAGCAAGTGCCGCAACTGTTATGTTGCTTTATTGGACCATCGTACACCTGACCTTAAAACTTGTTGGCACCAGGCGATTGTCGTTGCCGGAAATGGTTGTTGTTATCGGTAGCGGCCTGGTGGGATCACTGGCATTTGCATTTACCGATTCATTCTGGTTTTCTGCTGTAGAAGGAGAAGTTTATGCCCTTTCATCCTTATTTACCGCTGCAGTATTCTGGGCCATCCTGAAATGGGAGAATGAGGCGGGACAAAAGTCTTCCGGTCGCTGGCTTATACTTATCGCATTTCTTATAGGATTGTCCACAGGTGTCCACTTGCTTAGCCTGCTGGCTATCCCGGCAATGGGACTGGTTTTTTATTTTAATAAGTACCGTTTTACATGGAAGGGAGTGACTACTGCTTTTGTTGTTTCATTGGGTGTATTGGCTGCAGTTCAGGTAGTAATAATCCCGGGTATCCCCCGGATAGCATTTCTATTCGATTTATTTTTTGTTAATATTCTGGGATTGCCTTTCAATACAGGTATGCTTGCTTTTATTGTTCTGCTTTTTGCCGGTGCGGCATGGGGTGTTTATTATACGCACAAAAACAGGCTGGTTGTTTGGAATACCATTGTTCTTTCGGTAATTGTCATACTTATTGGATATTCCACTTTCACGCTTATCCTGATCCGCGCTTCTGCCAATCCTCCCATGAATCAAAATCAACCCGATAATGCGTATGCCTTGCTGCGTTACCTGAACCGTGATCAATATGGTGAACATCCACTACTTTATGGTCCCTATTATAATACACCCACTATTGCAGTTTCGGGGATAAAGAAATATTACAATCAGGTTGACGGGAAATATGTGGTTACAGGCTCGTCAGCAAAAAGCTCGGAATATGACCCTTCGATGAAAACATTTTTCCCACGTATGCATAGCAGCGACCCCAGGCATGTGGAGCAGTATAAAAGTTGGGGTGCCATAGAGGGGAAACCTGTTAAAATGCAGGATAATGGAGAAGAGGTAGTAATAATGAAGCCTACATTCACGGAAAACATACGGTTCTTTTTAACCTATCAGATAGGTCATATGTATTTCAGGTATTTCATGTGGAATTTTGCCGGCCGACAGAACGACACTCCCGGGCATGGCAGTTTTTTGAATGGAAACTGGGTTAGCGGCATTCCTGCACTGGATGTTCCGCGTACAGGTCCTCATAATAACCTGCCTGATTTTAAGAAAAACGATCCATCATACAACATCTATTATTTCCTGCCCCTGTTATTTGGGCTTTTGGGACTGTTTTTTCAATACAATCACAGTCGTAAGGGAAAGCAGGGGTTTGCTGTTGTTTCCACTCTGTTTGTATTTACGGGCATTGCCATTGTTGTATATTTAAACCAGACTCCTGTTCAGCCCAGAGAGCGCGACTATGCTTATGTGGGTTCATTTTATGCCTTTTCCATCTGGATTGGTCTTGCTGTACCGGCATTATATGGTTTTCTTTCTAAATTTATGAAACGGATTTCCGGCGCTGCCATGGCAGTTCTTGTGTCACTTGTCTGGGTACCGGGTGTGTTACTTGCAGAAAACTGGGATGACCACGACAGGTCGGGAAGGTATATGACCCGCGATTATGCAGTTAATTACCTTGAATCCTGTGCACCTGATGCTATTTTATTTACTTATGGCGACAACGACACGTTTCCGCTATGGTATGCCCAGGAGGTGGAAGGTGTGCGTACCGATGTTAAAGTAATTAACATCAGTTACCTGGGAATGGACTGGTATATTAACCAGCACAGGATGGCAACCTACGAAGCTCCTCCTGTTCCGTTTTCTTTTCAGGAGGATAAGTACTTTATGGGGAGACGCGATGTTGTTTTGGTTCATAACCATATTGAGGGAGCAATCGATTTGCGCGATGCTATGGCGTTTATGGGAAGTAACGATGAACGGACAAAAGTAGAAATGGAGGGCGGACAATTGCTTGATTATTTACCTTCAACTGAATTTTACCTGCCTGTCGACAAGGAAAAAGTCCTTGCAACGGAAACCGTTCAGCCTGAAGATGCTGAGCTGATTGCCGATACATTGAGATTTTCTATCAATAAAAGCTACATTACAAAAGGTGAATGGGCTATACTGAACATGATTGCAGCCAATGATTGGAAACGGCCTATATATATCAACCATAGCCTCTTGTACACAGGAAACATATTTTTTACCCGGTGGTTGCAAATGGAGGGCCTGGCATACCGGTTTGTGCCAATCCATACTGCTGGCGGTATACAAAATGCCGGTCATATCAATACACGTTTATTGTATGAAAATGTAATGGAAAAATTTTCATGGGGTAATGTGAATGATCCGGATGTGTTTCTTGATGATTACAACCGGAGGGCTATAAGAATAATACAGGCACGTCCTATGTTTAGCAGGCTGGCCGAAAATTTGATTGAAGAAGGGAACACAGAATTGGCAGAAGATGTACTTGACCGCATGTTCGAAATATTTCCCAATGAAAAGATTCCTCTGAGTTATGATTCTTTTACGGCAACCGAGCTCTATTTTAAATTGGGAAATTTCGATAAGGGCAGTGAAAAGGTAAGACAGATTGCTTCCAACAGTTTTGGATGGCTGGAATATTATCTTACACTTCCACCATCTATGGCCCGTGTGGTAAAGGAAGAGCAGGAGCGGGAAATGAATATTCTGCAAAATCTGATGGTGCTTACACGCCGTTATAATCAAACTGAATTAAATAGTGAAATTGACAACCGCTTACAGGAACTTATCGGCCGGTTGTCAGAAATGATGGATTCCTGAATTCATGATTTGTTTTTCGAGCAGAATGGCAAGTTTTTTCCCTCTCGCCCGGATACCGGGAGTGGAGTGAACTTCAGTCTCATGCTGAATGAGGGAAAGTAATTCGGGTTTAAATTCAGGCTCTTTTTCTGATAGATTATATAAAATCTGCATGGCATGAACTCTTACAGCAACAGGTTCACTGGCTGAAGTAAAGCATTGATGGGAGTAATTAAGCAAAAAAGGCTGGTGTTTATCAGGAATTTCATGTTTGCTGATTAATTTTAGTATATGTCGTTTAATTCCCGAATTGGTTTCAGCGTGAAGAGCAGAAATCAGTTCTTCCATGAAAGGAATAATAAGTTCGGGAGTAGTGTCATTGATTTTATCAGCCATCCAGGCAGCCCTCCATCTTCGGGGATAATTGCTGTAAAGGGCAATTTCAATGAGCAGCTTCATGTATTCAGGATGTAAAATTACTTCATTTATAATTAGTTCAAGGTTCTCCCAGGAAGCTAATAAATCAAGAAGTTCCTTTTTTGTCATGGATTAAAAATTCAGTTAACAACATTCTCTGGCCTTCCTTCTATAAAAGTCTTTAAATTCTGAGTGGCAACATCTATAAGTCGTTTTCTGGCTTCAGTAGTAGCCCATGCAATGTGAGGAGTTATATTACAATTTTTTGCTGTTATGAGCGGGTTGTCGGGTGAAGGAGGTTCGGTAGACAGTACATCGAGTCCTGCCCCGGCAATCCGGTCACTGTTCAGGGCATCAGCCAGATCGTGTTCGTTAACCAGTGCTCCGCGACCAGTGTTTATTAAGAATGCCGATGGTTTCATTTTCTCAATGGCTGCTTTATTTATAAATCCTGCATTATCATCGGTCAACGGGCAATTTATGCTTATAAAATCGCTTTCCGACAGCAAGGTATCTAATCCAACCTGCTTCGCTTCAAGCTGGGTTTCTTTTTTGCTGCGGTTGTTGAACAGAATGTTCATTCCAAAGGCAATACCAAGTTTAGCTACCATTTGCCCGATTTGTCCAAAGCCTATTATTCCAAGGGTTTTTCCTGCTAGTTCAATCTGCGGGGTCAGGTGGTATGAAAAATCGATGCTTTTGGCCCATTCTCCCTTTTGAACTGAAAGTGCATGTAGGGAGATGTTTTGCACCTGGTGCAGGATATGAGAAAAAACCATCTGGGCAACAGAAGCTGTGCTATATGCAGGAATATTGGTAACCACTATTCCTGCTTTGGAAGCGGCCTGCAAATCTACCACATTGTAACCGGTTGCCAATACTCCAATAAATTTTAATCCGGGTAGTTTTTCAATTACATTGCTGCTGAATTCTACCTTATTGGTAAATATTGCATCAGCATCCTTGGCCCTTTTCACGGTTTCATCCGGATCGGTGCGATCGTAGACCTTGCAGTCGCCAAGGTTTTCAATTCCTTCCCAATTTAAATCCCCGGGGTTTACAGTATATCCGTCAAGTATTACAATTTTCATAAATAGTTACTTTGTTTTATATTGAACACATCATCGAAATAAACATCAGGTTGCATTCTGTCATTATTGGTTCCCCAGTTCCATTCCTACCAGAAAGCAAAGGTTGGCAATACGCTTCATCTTTTTTATGCTGATTCGACTGGCAGTGTCGGTTGATTTGTGATAATCAGCGGAATATCCGGTCGAAAGATTCAGTACAGGCACCTGATTTTTGTGGAAATGATAATGGTCGCTGGTGTAAAAGAACTTTTGTGGCAGGCTAAAATCAGGTACCAGTTCAAGATGAGAACAAGCTTTTTCCGTAATGGTTTTCACGCTGGTATTGAAATCATTCATGAGGGTGTATATGCCATTGAAATCTTTTACCTGTTTAGGTGAATGATCCCAAATAGAATCACGTTCTTCATAAACTCTTCCAACCATATCGAGGTTTATGCAGGTAACTGTTTTTTCAAGAGGGAACACCGGATTCCTGGTATAGTAGTCTGACCCAAAAAGACCAATTTCTTCAGCAGAAGGAAAAATAAATAAAATACTGCGGCGCGGTTTCTGTTCAAGTAGGGAAAACATGTTGGCAACTTCCAGCAGAGTGGCTACACCTGAAGCATTGTCATCTGCTCCGTTAAATAATTCATTATTTTTCCCAATTCCCAGATGATCGTAATGTGCCATGAATAACACACACTCATTTCTTAATAAGGAGTCGCTGCCTTCTATAATGCCAATTACATTGGCTGTTTTTACTTTGGTTTCAGTTAAAACAGACCGGATATGTACACGGTTGTTTTTTACCGTATACGAACGAAGACTTTTTCCCGATGAATGAGAATTCAATAATTTGTTCCAAGCCATTCTTTTTCCTGTAAGGAGGTTGGCCATTTCTGGTGTAATAATAAAAATTTCAGGACTTTCTTTTTTGTTTTCGTTATCCAGCGAGAAATTTTGTCTGCCAGCAACTCTTTCTATCTGGCGGAACACAGAATTAGCTGTATCCTGAACACTTGTAACCAGTATAAGTGCTTTTGCACCGGCTTCAAGAAATTTATCCATTTTTTTACGCTCCAGTGAGCTGTTCCAGCGATGGGAATTGCCATCTTTCAACGATTGAGCTGTTCCCACTGAATACAGCACAATTTTCCCTTTTAAATCCTTTGATCCCGGCATTCTTTCTTCGGGCAATAAACTTTCAGGACCAAATCCTGCAAAGATTAGTTCCCCTTCAATATCGACAACATTACTTTTTTGATTAAGTGCTATGAAATTGATGATGTTGTGTTTTCTTTTTCCTTTTTTATTGAAAACTCTTAGAAATGAATTTTGCTCATTAAATTGATATGAAGTTAAAATAAAGGGCTGAAAGAATCCATTTTCAGGAGAAATTAGTTCCATTTCTCTAAGATTTTTTCGCAGATATTCTGCAGCCGTTTTCAATTCCGGTGTATTTATTCCACGTCCTTGCAGGCTGTCGGACGCCAGATAAAAAATATGATTCTGCAGATTAACCTCTGAAGCATTGTGCAGCAGCTTTAGATCCTGGGCATTTCCTGAACGGAAGATTAGTAGAAGAAGAATACCTGTTAAGAGTAATATATAGCTTTTCATTCTATTTGTTCGATACAAATTCCGATATTTATATTAGGATTGATAAAAATAAACAATTCATTGGTAAACAAATCAAACTGATTTTTTATTTTATGTAGTAGCAAATGAATTGATAATTTTAAAAAACGTGATTATGAGACAGATAAATATATTTATTAAATTTTTTCTTGTAATTGGTGCAGCAATAATAATTCCCTCATGTGCTGTGAATCCGGTTACTGGCGAAAGACAGATCATGTTGATGTCTGAAAAACAGGAAATAGCAATGGGCAAGGAATATGATCCTCAGGTTATTGCAACTTTTGGAGAATATAAGGACGACGATTTGTTGGCATTCATTCAGAACAAAGGAACAGAAATGGGTAAAATATCACATCGTCCTGATTTGACTTACCATTTCCGAATACTGGATTCACCCGTGGTAAATGCTTTTGCCGTTCCAGGTGGATATCTGTATTTTACCCGGGGAATATTAGCGCAGTTTAATAATGAGGCAGAGCTGATTGGTGTTTTAGGTCATGAAATGGGACATGTTACCGCCCGGCATACCGTCAGTCAGCAAAGTAAGCAGCAATTAGGTCAGCTGCTACTTATTGGTGGTATGATTGCATCGGAAGATTTTCGTGACTTTGCTCCCTATGCCATGCAGGGAATGCAGTTATTGTTTCTGAGGTTTAGCCGTGATGCTGAACGTGAATCTGATAAGCTTGGAGTGGAGTATGCTTCTAAATTACAATACGATCCTCAGCAAATGGCAAATTTCTTTAATACATTAAGCAGAATGAGTGCCTCAGAGGGTCCGGGAGGAATTCCAAATTTTCTTTCTACTCATCCCGATCCAGGCGACAGATATAGGACTGTTACCCAACGTGCACAGGAGTGGAAAGAAAAACTTGATAACGATGAATGGTTGGTGCAGGAAGACAGTTATTTACGAATGATTGAGGGAATGGTTTACGGAGAAGATCCACGCCAGGGATTCGAGGAAAACAATGTTTTTTACCATCCTGAGCTGAAATTTAGTTTTCCGAAACCTTCAGGATGGATGCTTGTAAATTCTCCTGCCCAGGTGCAAATAGCACCGGAAGGCGGGAAGGCCCTTGTTGTGTTTTCTCTTGCAGAACAAACTTCCTCTCAAACTGCTGCTGAGGAGGCAATAAAAGCGCTTCAGTTAAAGCTTTTGGAATCTCAGCGAACTTCAGTGAACGGGATGCCTGCTGTTGCAACAGTTTCGGAACGTGTGACTAAAAATGAGCAAACCGGACAGGAACAACAGATCAGGGTATTGTCATATTTTATTGAATATGAAGGCAGGGTTTATGTTTTTCATGGTGTTTCGGATAATGCAAACTTTAATAACTACCTCCGAAATTTTGAATCAACAATGACGAATTTTGACCGCCTTACCGATCCTTCAAAACTCAACAAACAACCTAAGCGAATCAGATTGCAGACGGTAAAACAAAGCGGTACTTTAGCAAATGCCTTAAGCAGTTTTGGTGTGGCTAATGATATGATGGAAGAGCTTGCATTGCTGAACAATTTGAAGTTGACTGACCAGGTACAAGCTGGTAAAATTCTTAAAGTTATTGGAGAGTAAATTTTAAATTCATATGAAGTTGTAAAAATAATGTGGGGATATGATTATCTGTTTTTATATTGCTGAAAGCAATTGTATATATTAGCCATCTACTATAAAAAACATTACATGGTTAAATTTCTGCTTTATCCGGTTTCTTTGCTCTACGGCCTGATTGTTTATATTCGAAATCAATTCTATGATTTAAATATATTCAAGTCAAAGGAGTTTGATGTCACAGTTATATCTATCGGAAATATTACTGTGGGAGGAACAGGAAAGACACCACATGTTGAATATCTGGTGAATTTGTTAAAGGAAAAGTTTGAAGTGGCTACTCTTAGCCGGGGTTACAGGCGCAAAACCAAAGGATTTCATCTGGTAGATACCGATTCGCGTGTACCGGAGGTAGGTGATGAACCTCTTCAGATAAAGAGGAAATATCCCGATGTAACTGTTGCTGTTTGTGAAAACAGAGTTGAAGGAGTTGAACGGCTGTTAGATCCGGATAATAAAAAATCAGCCGATGTGATATTACTTGATGATGCATTTCAACACCGCCGTATTACACCGGTAATTAATATTGTGCTTATTGATTACAACCGTCCATTAAAGGATGATAATCTTTTACCGGCAGGCTCTTTAAGAGAAAGTGCCTCACAGTTGAGGCGGGCAAATATTATTATTTTTTCCAAGTGTCCTCCGGCAGAAGTTACACCTATTATGCGGAGGGTGATGCAGAATGAAGTGGGGCTGAAACCTTATCAGGCAATGTTTTTTACTACATATGAGTACGATAAAATAAAACCGGTGTTTAATGGAAAAGATATAGGACATGATTTCAGCAAAAACCATTCCTATGCAATTCTGATTGTTACAGGAATCGCATATCCCCGCCTGATTCCTGAATACCTTAAGCAGTTTACTTCTGAAACGGAAATGATTAGTTTCCCCGACCATCATAATTACTCAGGAGAAGATGTTGGGGTCATCATGAAAAAATATGAAAGTTTGAAGAGTGAGCAGAAAATAATTATTACAACAGAGAAAGACGCTGTGCGTTTTGCCGAACTTCCCGATTTGGATGAGCAGTTTAAAAAATCACTTTACTATTTGCCTGTAAAAGTCAAGTTTCTCGACGAAGAAGGGAAACTATTTAATAAGAAAATACTGAATTATGTTGGAGAAAATAAGAGCAACCTCGAGCTTCATAGAAGAAAAATTCAACGCACGACCTGATACAGCAATTATTCTTGGAACCGGGTTGGGAGGATTGGTAGAGGACATAGAAATTCTGCAAACACTGCCTTATCATGAAATACCTGGTTTCCCGGTAACTACTGTTGACGGACATATAGGACAATTAATTTATGGAAGGCTGGGAGGCAGAGAAGTAGTAGTGATGCAGGGTCGTTTTCATTATTACGAAGGTTACACTATGCAGGAGGTTACTTTACCTGTGAGAATAATGAAGTTCCTTGGTGTAAAACAACTTTTTATTTCCAATGCTTCGGGAGGTTTACACCCCGAATGGAATGTTGGTGATATTGTAGTTATCAATGATCATATCAACTTTTTTTCCGAACACCCTTTGCGTGGAAAGAATTTAAATGAGCTGGGTGCGCGTTTTCCTGATATGAGCAAAGTATATGATGAACGGCTGCGAAATAAAGCCAAATTGATTGCTCTTGATAATAATATAACTATCAGGGAGGGGGTATATGTAGGAGTGCAAGGACCTACTTTTGAAACTCCTGCAGAATATAATATGTTTCGTATTCTGGGAGGAGATATAATCGGGATGTCAACTGTTCCTGAAGCAATAGTTGCCAGACATATGGGAATTAGGCTGTTTGGTATTTCTATTATAACGGATAGCGGAGTTCCCGGAGAAATTGTTGAAATCTCACACGAGGAAGTTCAAAAAGTTGCTATGAAAGCAGAACCTAAAATGAGGTTGATTATGGAAAAGCTAATTGAAAGCTTATAATACACTTTCTCATTGTCGTCCATG
>JBEPWX010000034.1:0-13202 GCA_041642235.1 Mariniphaga sp. | reverse complement strand
TGCATGTAAATAATATGCTTGAAGAAGTCAATGAAGGAAATCTTGTCAGTTATGAAGTTGAAAAAGGACAAAAAGGACCTGTTGCCGTACAGGTGAAAGTTGTCCGATAATCCTCCTAAATATATTATTTCCCCAGGAACCTTATCAAATTGACAATAAGGGTGAGAAGAATACTTATGACTATCATTGAGGTGACAGGAAAAAATATCCTGGAGTTTTCCTTTTCAATCCGAATGTCTCCCGGCAATTTCCCAAACCAGTTAAACAGGCCGGGAACTAGATAAAGTAGAATTCCGGCTAAAATAAAGATTACTCCGGCAATAATTAGCCAACGTGCCATAATAAATAAGTTTCGGGCAAAATTAAAAAAATTACTGTGCTTTTAATTCATCTATCCATCTGATAATATGACGGAAATGAGACCCTTGCCAGTAAATTTTTTGACAACCAGTACATTCCCAGAATTTATTATAAAATGATAAGGTATCTGCCGTGAGCCTATCTTTTAATTGTTCTTTGCCGATTTCGTGCAATTTACCGTTACAATTAGAACAACGGGTAAATGGTTTGAAATTATTCTGAAGTTGTAATCGATCAATCAACTCTGTCAATTGCTTTTTAGGGTCATCATTTCGCAGCCAGTAACCATGAGTAACTGCATTCTGCTTTAAAATTCCCTTATCACGCGTTAATATTATCCTCCGTTCACTTAAGGCAATTTCAATAATTTCATCGTCGTCGAAATTATTCTTAAATAATGTATCAAATCCAAGTAAACGCAGTTTTTGAGCCAGCTTTCCCAGATTCACATCCACAATAAACCTGGATTGTCGTAATGGCTGTGCCCTTAGCCGTATCAATGAAGAAATATCAAGAGATTCAAATGTAGGGTATACTGCAATATATTCACCTCCCGTCATCTGATAATCAAAACCCACCGAATCACCATTTACCAATATTAAATCCACTTCATTATGCGGAACCCCAATTGCCTGAATGGTATTCTTCACCGAAGGTTTTCCTTTAAACTCATACAGGAACTTTTGTTTTTTCCATTTCTTGGGAAGGTGGTCATTTAACTCTTCGTAAAATCGAAAAAATGCTTTCCGGATAACCGGGGCATGATTTATTTCGGTGTTATTATTTACGTTCTTCATCTCATTAAATAGATTCGTACGATTACGAAAGATAGTAAAATGGCATAAAATACCAGATACGGAATTTATCTTTTAGTTAAAACACGTAAATTTTCCTGCGTACAGGTTAAAATCATTTAAATAAGCTCCATAAATCGGATTATGCCCGTTATCTGCATACCTTAATAATTCTTTTTCTTCCGGATTTTGAATTATATTTGCTATTTGTAAAAAAATATGTCAGAAGCACCTTTAATATTAGTTACAAACGACGATGGCATTCATGCCAAAGGGCTCAGAGAATTGGTAGAAGTTATGAAGTTTTTTGGAGAGGTGGTGGTAATTTCCTCTGAAGTATCAATGTCGGGAAAAGCATGCGGAATTACTGTTGACCAGCCACTACGGACGGTACCTGTTGATAAAATTCATGGAGTATCTACCTGGAAATGCAACGGTACACCAGTTGATAGTGTGAAGCTTAGTTTTAACAACTTATTTGATCGCAAACCTGATTATGTAGTTTCAGGAATCAACCATGGAGCAAATTCTTCAATCAGCGTAATTTACAGCGGAACAATGGGTGCTGCCATAGAGGGTAGCCTGCATGGAGTACCATCCATGGGTTTTTCTCTAACTGATTTTAATCCAGATGCAGATTTTTCGAAAGCAAAAATAGTAGCAGCCAAAATATTTCAAAAAGTACTGGATAATGGGATGCCACCCTTCACATGTCTGAATATAAATATACCAAAAGGAAAACCTAAAGGAATAAAAGTTTGCAGACAAACTCACGGCAAATGGGTGGAGGAATTTGAAAAAAGGATAGATCCCCATGGCAGAGAATACCATTGGCTGTCGGGTTATTTTAAAAACTTTGAAGAAGGTTCCCCCGAAACAGATATTGAAGCCCTGCTAAACAATTTTGTTTCCATAGTACCTGTCTCGGTTGATATGACTTGTTACAAAACACTGGAAGAATTAAAAAACTGGAAATTTTAATGACCCGAAGAAAAAGAAAACCATTTGATCACCCGGGAATAGGCTTTCTCCTCGGATTTTTAATACCATTGTTCATTTTTATGGGGGTTTATTTTTTTGGTGAAAGAGATATTTCATTCACAAGTTATGTGAACAATCTATGGCGCTTGCAGGCATTGGTAAAATTAGCAAGCCTATGTGTTTTTGCCAATCTGATCGTCTTCATGGGATTTATTCAGCTTAAATACGATCAATCAGCAAGAGGAGTTTTGGGAGCAACAATTATATACGGATTAGCCATTTTAATTTCAAGAGCATTTTAAAATGAAGTATTACCTGATAGCCGGTGAAGCATCCGGCGATTTACATGGTTCAAACCTGATGCACGAATTGAAAAAGAAGGATCCTGATGCCAGTTTTCGCTTCTTTGGTGGTGATTTAATGCAGGCTGAAGGTGGGACTCTGGTAAAACATTGCCGGGATATGGCATATATGGGAGTATTGAATGTAGCCATCAACCTCAAAACGATCAAAAGAAATATGAAATTTTGCCAGAAAGATCTGCTGGAATTTCAGCCCGATGTACTTATCCTGATTGACTATCCTGGATTTAATTTGCGTATGGCTAATTTTGCACGGCGAAATAATCTAAAAGTTTTTTATTATATCTCACCTAAAGTATGGGCATGGAAAGAGTTTCGTGTGAAAAAAATAAAAGAAAATGTAGATGAAATGTTTACCATTCTGCCATTCGAAACCCAATATTATAAAAAACAGGGTATTGATGTACATTATGTTGGTAATCCGTTGCTCGATGCAGTAGAAAACTTTAAACAAGATGCCATTTCAAAAGATGAATTCCTGAAACAAAACAACCTGGACAACCGGCCTATTGTAGCACTACTGGCAGGCAGCCGAAAACAGGAAATTGAGAATACACTGCCGGTAATGAAAAAAGCTGCTGCATGTTATCCTGAATTTCAGTTCATCATTGCCGGTGTTTCGTATGTTGAACCTCAAGTTTACGAAAAATCACATAATGGTTTGGTCTTGCCTGTAATTTTCAATCAAACCTACAATTTGCTCAACCACGCACATACGGCACTGGTTGCATCAGGCACTGCAACATTGGAAACCGCATTATTTGAAGTTCCGCAAACGGTGGTATATAAAGTAGAGGGTGGTTGGTTAATCCAGTTCCTTATGAAACATTTTTTTCTTAAAGTTAAATGGGTCTCACTGCCAAACCTCATCCTTAACAGAGAGGTTATAAAAGAGTACATTCAGATGGATATGACCTTTGAGAATGTAAAAAATGAATTGCACCGCTTATTTTACGAAGAGGAGTATCGTGAAAAATTAATCAGTGATTACAGACAATTAAAAGAAGTGATGGGAAAAAGAGGCAGTTCATCCCGTGCCGCCAGTAAAATGGTGGAACTGCTAAAACATGCTTAAATCTGAATTCTTAAGCCTAAATAGTATTTTTAATACCCGAAACTGCGATGTATAGTTTATTTAAAAAAGAAATTAAAATTTTTTTTGGTTCACTTACCGGCTATCTGGCTCTTCTGGTTTTCCTGCTGGTTGCAGGTCTCTTTTTATGGGTGTTCCCAGGAAATTATAATATACCCGATAATGGATATGCCACACTTGAAGGGTTTTTCTCACTTGCACCGTGGCTATATCTGTTTATGGTACCGGCAATAACTATGCGCTTTATTGCTGAAGAAAAACGAAGTGGCACACTTGAAATTTTACTTACCCGGCCCCTGTCGGACCTGAAGCTTATTATGGCAAAATTTCTCGCCGGTCTTGTTCTGGTTACCTTCTCCCTCTTTCCCGCTTTGCTTTGGTTTCTTTCGGTGTATCTTTTAGGAAATCCTGTTGGAAGCATTGATACCGGGGCTACCTGGGGCTCTTTCTTTGGCCTTTATTTTTTGGCAGCTATTTACCTTTCCATTGGTATTTTTGCTTCTTCGCTCACCGAAAATCAGATAATATCATTTATCCTGGCAATAGCCTTATCATTCGTTTTCTATCTTGGGTTCGATTTCATAGCCACTTCAGGTATACCTTATTTGCTTGAGCAGGTTTTTGAGTGGCTGAGTATAAATAATCATTATCTTTCTGCCTCACGCGGAGTAATCGATTTTCGTGATGTTATTTATTTCACAGGAATGACTTTCATTTTTCTATGGTCAACCCGCATCTTCTTAAGAAAGGGAAAAAGCAAACAAAAAAAATTCAGAATTCATTCAGTCATTCTATTTTTTGTTATTGCTCTTGTTTTTATTATATCCGGTAACTTTTTATACCGCATTGATCTCACTTCCGACAAGCGATATTCCCTGTCGCAGGTAAGCGCTGAAATTGCATCGGAGCTAGACGAACCAATGGAAATCGAATTGTTTCTGGCAGGCAAACTCGAACCTGGTCTTCGGAAACTTCAGCAGGAAATTTTTGAAAAAGTTGCAGTTTTAAATGCATATTCTTCAGCCAATATTAGAATAAGAGTTACAGATCCTTACTCAATTGGCAACACCGACAAGAGAGAGAAATTTATTTCAGAATTGACAGAAAAAGGAATCAGACCCACCAGCTTCAGGCAACAAACTGATCAGGGGGTGAGCACAAAGTTAATTTTTCCAGGTGCTGTTATACGTTACAAGGGAGGTGAGGAAGCAGTAAATTTCCTGAAATATAATCCTGACTTTTCTCATGAAGCTAATTTTAATCATTCAGCAGAAACAGTAGAATTCGAATTGGTCGATGCATTCCAGAAACTAATGCGGACAAAAAAGTCAACAGTTTCCTTTCTTGAAGGTCATGAAGAAGCCGATCGTTTTCAGGTGTATGATTTTACCACTACTTTAAGTGAAGATTTTACTGTAAAGAGAGTTCAGGCAGAATCTCTTCAGTCAGCACCTTCTAAAACCGATATCTTAATTATAGCCGACCCAAAATCACCATTTTCTGAAAGAGATAAATTTTTAATCGATCAGTACATCATGCAGGGAGGAAAAGTGATATGGCTGATTGATCCTGTACAGGTAAGTCTCGACAGCTTGTCAAAAGGTCATACTACCATGGCATTTCCACGCGACCTGAATCTGAATGATCAACTGTTTCGCTATGGGGTGAGATTAAACTATAACCTGCTGCAGGATGTAGATTGCGCCCATCTTCGGGTGAATACTGCTCCTCCGGGAAACCCTCCGCAGTTCACATTACATCCATGGTATTATTCTCCTTTACTTGTTCCGGCCGATAATCATCCATTAAGCAGAAACCTCAACCGTATTCTTACTGAATTTGTTTCTTCAATTGATACAATATCAGGAACCCCTGAAATTAATAAAGAAATCATACTCACTACATCACCTTATGCACTAACAGTTCAGACTCCATCGACAGTGAGTCTGCGAAATATTGATAATCCACCTGCACGTGAACTGTTCAATCAATCCTACTTACCTGCAGGAGTTCTGCTTGAAGGTTCATTTACATCCGTTTATAAAAACAGGATGATTGAATCTCTAAATGTTCCCAACACGAAAATTTTACAGGAAAGTCCTTCCACCAAAATGGTAATAATTGCCGACGGAGGAATAATAATCAATCAGGTTGATTATTCTAACAATCCACCGCGAGTTCAGGAACTAGGATTTGATCGTGTTTCAGGTCAGGTTTTTGGAAATAAAGAATTTCTTTTAAACACCGTACTTTACCTGAATGATGATCGTGGCATTATGCAGCTTCGTACACGTAACCAGCAGCTCAGGCTGCTAGACAAAGTGCGACTACGTGAGGAAATGCCATTCTGGCAATGGCTTAATGTTCTGGCACCACTTGTTTTGATAGGTTTATGGGGAGCATTTTATAACGTAATACGACGCCTTCAATATGCCCGTTCATAAATGCCTGAAAAAATCAAAGTTTTCAACATCGTGAAAAAGATTAAAGTTTGTATATTCGTTATCTGATTTTCCTGTAATACGGTTTTCTGCTTGTTTATTCAGTCACCGATCAGGAGGACGGAATATTTCAAAAAAAATTAAATTAAATACATACTTATGAAATTTGTTGTTTCAAGTACCGACTTACTGGGCCATCTGTCATCCGTCAGTAAAGTCATCAGCAGTAAAAGCACAATGCCTATTCTTGACAATTTCCTGTTTCAGTTAACCGAAACAAATTTAATCATTACAGCATCCGACCTTGAGTCGACATTGATTACCCAAATGGAGCTGGAAAATATCGAAGGAGAAGGTGTAATTGCTGTTCCTGCCAGATTACTCATTGATACCCTGAAAGAATTCCCGGAGCAACCTTTAACATTTCAGGTAAATAATGAAAACTATGGGATTGAAATTTTTTCCGATAATGGGAAATATACCATTGTTGGTCAGAGTGGTGAAGATTTTCCTGAATTACCGGGTGTTGATGAAGAAGCAGCAACAACTGTAACTATTGCATCCAGGATATTACTTAAAGGAGTTGACAAAACCCTTTTTGCCACTGCCGATGACGAATTACGACCGGTAATGAATGGGATTTTTGTGGAACTTTCTGCTGAGAATATCGGATTTGTAGCTTCTGATGCCCATAAGCTGGTGCGATATCGCCGTTCAGATGCCATGGCAGAATTTGATTCATCATTCATACTTCCGAAAAAACCAGCCAGTTTATTAAGAAACCTACTACCTAAAGAAGAGTCTGACGTAAAACTAGAATTCGATGATAAAAATGCTATCTTTACATTAACTAAGTACCGGTTAATCTGCCGGTTAGTAGAGGGAAATTATCCCAGTTACAATTCAGTTATTCCTACTACAAATCCCAATAAAATGACCATCGATCGACTGGCTTTTTATAATACTGTTAAAAGGGTTTCTGTATTTTCAAACCAGGCAAGCAATTTGGTAAAACTGAATATTAACAGCAATCAACTTGTAGTATCTGCACAAGACATCGACTTTTCTATATCCGCCGTTGAACGGCTTGGCTGTGAATATGAGGGTGAAGAAATAGAAATTGGTTTTAAATCAACCTTCCTGCTCGAAATTCTTGCCAATATCTCTGCCTCGGACGTACGAATGGAAATGAGTGATCCATCAAGGGCCGGACTTCTTTTACCTGCTGAGACTGAAGAAGAAGCAGAAGATGTGCTGATGCTTCTGATGCCGATGATGATTAATGCTTAATTTCTAAATTGATATATTAGTTTTAATAGTGTCGCTGTTAATTCGAACAGAGATGCTGGAAGTCTCCTTTGGAGACGACCGAAAGAAATAAATTCATGTTATTAAATTTAAAAAATCCGGTGGTATTTCTCGATCTCGAAACAACTGGAATGGATATAGTGAAAGACCGGATTGTAGAAGTTGCTTTTTTAAAGATTCATCTTGATGGTAAGGAAGAAGAGTTGCTGCATCGCATCAATCCGGAAATACCAATTTCAGAAGAGGCCACACGTATTCATGGTATTACAAATAATGATGTAGCATCTGAACCTACATTCAAGGAAGTAGCCAAAAAACTGGCAAAATTTATTGAGGGATGTGATTTGGGAGGCTTTAATTCCAATCGTTTTGATATTCCCCTGCTGGCCGAGGAATTCTTACGTGCCGATGTTGATATTGATTTGAAAAAGAGAAAATTTATTGACGTTCAGGCTATCTTTCACAAGATGGAAAAACGTACACTTGCAGCAGCATACCTCTTCTACTGTAAAAAACCATTGATTGACGCACATAGTGCACTGGCCGATACCCGGGCTACCTATGAAGTACTGCAGGCGCAACTCGACACCTATAAAGGAGTGGAATATGAAGATAACAAGGGAAATACCTGCATTCCTGTTGTGAACGACGTGGGTATGCTTAGTGAATTCTCTGCCTACGACAAAAATGTTGATTTTGTAGGCAGGATTGTTTACAATGAAAAAGGAATAGAAATATTTAACTTTGGAAAAAATAAAGGAGTGCCGGTTGAAAAAGTACTGCAGGAGCAACCCGGATATTTTGGTTGGATTATGAATGGCGACTTTCCCCTATACACAAAAAGAGTTCTGACACAAATCAAACTCAGGATGATGGAGAAATAGTGATTCGGTAAAGATTAAATAAATTTCAGAAAATAAAAATTCATGAAAATAATTTGTATCGGCAGGAATTATTTCGCTCATGCACAGGAACTAAACAATGAAATTCCGGAAGAACCCGTATTTTTTATGAAACCTGATTCATCTCTGTTGCGCAATAATGAATCTTTTTATATCCCGGAATGGACAAATGAAGTCCATCATGAAATTGAACTGGTAATACGTATTAGCCGGCTTGGAAAAAATATTGAAAAACGATTCGCACACAGGTATTTCGATGAAGTTGGACTTGGTATTGATTTTACTGCACGCGATGTCCAGAATGAATTAAAAGTAAAAGGCCTGCCCTGGGAAAAAGCCAAAGCTTTTGATCAAGCCGCTGTCATTGGAAAACCCTTCTTATCCAAATCAGAATTCCCTGATTGTAAAAACATAAATTTCAGGCTTGACATTAATGGAAAAACGGTTCAGAAAGGAAATTCGGGATTGATGATATTTGATTTTGATGAAATAATAGCTCATGTCTCCAGGTACATCACTTTAAAAATCGGAGATTTTATATTCACCGGAACCCCGGCAGGTGTAGGACCGGTTAATGCCGGTGACCAGTTGGAAGGTTACATGGAAGAAACTAAATTATTTGATTTCGTAGTGAAGTAAGATTATCTGGTTATTAATTTATGGGAATATATTTATTATTACAAATACAGTAGAAAAAGCAATCCATTTAAAGCTGCTGTATCTTTTAAAAAGAAACAATACAAAATAACAAAACAGCTATGGAAGCAACAACCTTAAAAACTGGAAGTAGCCTCGGTGACATTCAAAAATTTCTTAAACCAAAAAAAATGGCTCTGGCAGGAGCCTCACGTAATCCCAAAAAGTTTGGAGCTACTGTTTTAAAAGAATTAAAAGCAAAAGGGTTTGATGTATATCCTGTTAATCCAAATGCTACAGAAATTCAGGAACAAAAATGCTATCGATCGGTGGCTGAACTACCTGCCGATGTTTCACACCTTTTAATCATTACTCCCAGAGATGAAACCTTAAAAGTTGCTGAAGAAGCAATTCAAAAAGGAATAAAAATGGTTTGGATACAACAAATGTCGGAAACACCCGATGCGATTAATTCTATTCGAAATGCAGGAATACCAATGATTGCAAAAAAATGCATCCTGATGTTTGCTGATCCGGTAGCCGGGCCTCATCGTTTTCATCGTTTTTTTGTGAAGCTGTTTGGACGCTTTCCTAAATAAAATAAAGCCATTTTTAAACCGCATTAAATTCAAACATGAAATTGCTTTTAGTATTCTTACCAGACCGGGATTTGCATTTTACTCAAAATATGAATTGATATTCATGAAAAATTTTGATTTTCAAATTGAACTGGAAGTTCGTGATCATGAATGTGATCTTCAAGGCATTGTTAACAATTCGGTATATCAAAATTACCTGGAGCATTGCAGGCATAAATTTTTGCAAGAAATGGGAATAAGTTTTGCGCAAATGCACCGCGATGGCATTGATGCTGTAGTTATTCGTGCTGAACTTGATTACAAATTCCCACTACGCCCGGAAGATGCTTTCCTTGTGCGACTAAAAATGGCAAAGAAAGGAAAGTTGCGCGTTATTTTCAAACAACAGATTCTTCGCAAATCCGATCTGAAGCTAATGATTGATGCTCGTATCATTACAGTGTTAACTCGTAGCGGAAGACCTGTTTCACCGCAATTCCTGGAGGAAAAACTCACGCTGGCAGGAATTGAATTCGAAGAAGAATAACCAGAGCTTTTTTCATTCTCTAACTTCAATTTGACATCAAATTTTTTCAATATTCAAATCTATTGGGTTAGAATATAGTTGTTAATTCACTAATCTTTACCTTCCTTTTGTGCATGTGGGAATGAACAAAGCCTGTAATGGATAATTTTTCAGTATAGGTTTGATTTCCTCCATTCAGGTTTTCCTTTTATCCATAGATTCTCCAGATTAAATTCAATTCAAAGTCATTGTAAAGTCAGTATAAAGTCAATGTAAATTCAAATATAACTGAATTTACATTGACTCGATATTGAATTTGGTTTGAATTATGTATTTATTAATCCTGTTATTATTCTATAGAAACCAATTGGGTGAGAAAAGGAGCTGCCATATTTATGGCAACATCATGCAAGTAGAGCTATCTCACCAGGAATAAAGAAAAAAAGCATAAAAAAACCGCCTCAGTATATTCACTAGGGCGGCTGTTTTTTCAAGTATGCACTATATGTTTAAAATATATCTTTCATTTTCTCGAAAAAGCTTCTTTCGGAAGAAGAAGGTCCATCTTGAAAAGAAGGAGATTCCAGAAGTTTCTCCAATAATTTCTTTTCATCTGAATTAATTTTTTTTGGTATCCATACATGGATTCGGACCAATAAGTCACCCGTGCCATAGCCGTTAACATCAGGCAGTCCTTTACCGCGGAGCCGCAGTATTTTTTCAGGCTGGGTGCCTTGTTCAATTTTGACCTTCACCTTACTTTCCACCGTAGGAATTTCAGCAGTAGTACCAAGGGTAATTTCGGGAAATGATAGAAAAAGGTTAAATATTAAATTATTTCCGTCACGAACAAGTTCCGGATGATCTTCTTCAGTAATAACGACAAGCAAATCACCGCTAATACCTCCTCTACGAGCAGCATTTCCTTTACCTGTAATATTCATTTGCATTCCCTCACCCACACCAGCAGGGATTTTTACTTTTATTACCTCTTCGTCACGAATAACTCCCTCACCTGCACAATGATTACATTTGTCACTTATTATTTTTCCATCTCCCTGGCAGGTTGGGCATGCCGAGGTGGTCTGCATTTGCCCGAGCAAGGTATTGGTAACCCTTGTCACCCTGCCTGAGCCACGGCAAGTTGAGCATGTAGAGAAAGCAGTAGCATCTTTTGCGCCTGTACTGTTACAATGCTGACATTGTACATATTTCTTCACTTTAATTTTTTTCTCTACCCCGTTTGCAATTTCGCTAAGATTAAGTTTAACCTTAACTCGTAAATCGGAGCCGCGGTTTACTCTTCGTCCTCCTCCCCCACGACTGCCTGCAAATCCGCCAAAACCACCAAAATGACCGCCAAAAATATCGCCGAAGGCGGAGAAGATATCTTCAATATCGGAAAAACCACCAAAGTCTCCGCCACCAGCAGCACCGCTCACTCCGGCATGTCCAAACTGATCATATCGTTGTTTTTTGTTTGGATCACGAAGCACTTCGTAAGCTTCAGCTGCCTCTTTAAATTTATCTTCTGCTTCCTTATTTCCTGGATTTTTATCGGGGTGAAATTGCAATGCCTTTTTTCGGTAGGCTTTTTTAATTTCTTCTGCCGATGCTGTTTTGCTTACACTTAATACTTCGTAATAATCTCTTTTAGTCATTTGCTTTAATTTTATTCTCCAACAACCACCTTGGCATAACGGATGACCTTATCATTTAACATATATCCTTTCTGGATAACATCCACCACTTTTCCTTTCAGATTTTCTTCAGGTGCCGGTATTTTTGTAAGAGCCTCATGAAGGTCAACATTAAAATCCTGATTTAAGGCATCTATTTCCTTGACATTGTTCTGCTTTAAAAATTCTCTGAATTTGCTGTAAATAAGCAAAGTTCCCTTTTTGCCCGGATCATCTTCAGGAACTTCTTTTAGCGATTGGATTGCCCGTTCGAAATCGTCTATTACAGGCAAAATACCGGTTAGGACATTCTCGCCGCCTGATTTAATAAGTTCAGCCTTTTCACGAAGGGTGCGTCTTCGAAAATTATCAAACTCAGCCTGTAATCTCAAATGTTTATCCGATAATTCGACAAATTTCTCCTCCAGTTCAGCAACTTTATCTTCCTTATTATCTTTTTTCGATTTCTTCTTTTTATTTACATCCCTGGCTGAAGAATCAACATCACTATCTTTTCCTGCCACGTCACTACCGTTGCCACCATTATTTTCAGGCATGCCTGATTTTTCCTTTATTTCTTCTTTTTCTTCAGATTTCTTTTTCATCTTATCTTCTGCCATAGTACAAACATTTAAATTCTTTTTGCGAAGTATCAAAAAATTTGCCATGTATATATAAAAGACAAATTGACACCTGTATCAGCATAAAGATGTCAATTCATTCAAAGGGTCAATCGGATTGCTATTTGTTTGAAAGTTTTTCAAGAGCAGCTGCCAGCGCAGGACCACGCAAATTTTTGGCAACAATTATACCGTTACCATCAATTAAGTAGTTTGCAGGGATTTGCCGTACCCCATATATTGCCCCGAATTTTGAATACCATCCTTTCAGATCGCTAATATGATAAGGCCATTCCAGATTATCGTCCTGGACAGCTTTTTTCCATGCATTTTCCGTACGATCAAGTGACACACTAAATACAGTAAAACCTTTACTATTCTCAAATTTCGAATCCTGGAATTTTTTATAGGCATTCACAACCACCGGATTTTCACGACGGCAGGGACCGCACCATGCTGCCCAAAAATCGAGAAGCACTAGTTGCCCTTTTGTGTCAGAAAGTTTATACTCTTTCCCCGTAAAAGATTTTCCAATTAACTCAGGTGCTTTATTTCCTATATTAATACCAATTTTTTCCTGGGCATGTATACCTCCTGCAATAAATAGCATTAAAACAAATACAACCACTATTCTTTTCATTTAAATCTGTTTTATTTACAAAACTTCAAAAGTAAAAAAAATATTATCCATTAGATTACTTTTTGGCACATGCCAAAACTATTAAAAGAACTATAAAATTAAAATTTAAAGCCTGGTAATTGCCGCCCCGATACCTTGCAAACGTTTTTCAATATTCTCATAACCCCGGTCGATCTGCTCAATATTCTCAATGGTACTTTTACCTTCAGCTGACAAGGCTGCGATAAGAAGGGCAATACCGGCTCTGATATCAGGAGAGGTCATTTTTGTTCCACGCAAGCT
>JBEPWX010000033.1:0-13400 GCA_041642235.1 Mariniphaga sp. | reverse complement strand
CATCCGAAAAAGAAAAATAAACCAATAAAGGTGATTTGAATTAGTTTCATTTCTTGTTCTGTTTTTAATGTAAAAGGACCCACGCCAGGGTCCTTTTACGAAATTTTTAAGATTCCCATCCCGGGTTTTGCTCTAAATTTGTATTTATCTCTCTTTCCTGTTCTGGAATGGGCCAGAGATAATCCTTTTCTTCAAATTTTCGTGTATATAACTTCATTCCTCTAAAATCAAGAACGTCGTGGTTCAGCCCGAAGATTGGATTATCCGTGGCGGCTGTTCTCCATCTTCTTACATCAAAGAATGGATGACCTTCTCCGGCAAATTCTTTGATCCTTTCACGCCGGATTGCTGTTCGCATCTGATCTTTGTCTAATCCTTCCGGTAAATTAGCAACACCGGCTCTGTTACGAACGGTATTAACAGCATTATATACTTCTGGCGATACTCCGGATGCTTCATTTGAGGCTTCAGCATACATTAATAAAACATCAGCAAAACGAATAAAAGGTAAGTCGTTTGGTGAATCCCATCGTTGTGTATTTTCTTCGCCTACATTAACTAATTTTCTCCATGGAAAAATTGCAGTACCTGTCCAGTTCGTTCTGTAGGCTCTGTATGGCTCATCATTTGCGTGTTCACTATACGGCCAGTTTACAATAAATTCTTCATTGTTATTTCCAATAAAAGTAAATCCGGGCATTATAACATTTCCATGAACACGTTCATCAACTGATTCCTCCGCAAATGTTTCCTGATACCAGGGGATTAAAGCAAGACCATATTCAAATTCAGAAGCATAATCTTCTCTTTGAGGCATTGCAGACATGTCAATAGGAGAACCATCTGTATGAGTATAATTAGAGACTGCAAGGTATGAGGCTGTTCCGTTATTCCAGGCAGCTGTATTTGTTGAACGTCCTCCATAGCGCATGTCGTAATCACTACCCAAATTTGGTTCCATGACTTGTTGTAACGCAAAGACTACCTCTGGATTATTTTCCCATTTAAAATCAAACAGCTGGTAATAATCCGGATGCAACTCATAATTGAAAGGGGAGGTCATTAATTTGGATAATTCTGTTACTGCCATATCCCACTGCTCATCGAAAAGGTAAGTTTTCCCCAACATAGCAATGGCTGCCCCTTTTGTTACACGTCCGATATCAGCGCCTGAATAGGACACCG
This sequence comes from Mariniphaga sp., assembly GCA_041642235.1. Lineage (GTDB taxonomy): Bacteria > Bacteroidota > Bacteroidia > Bacteroidales > Prolixibacteraceae > Mariniphaga. Next base: position 12,215 of record JBEPWX010000033.1, on the reverse strand, counting down.
GCAATTTTGAAACAGCATCTGTAAAATCGCTGATTACAAGCTCTTTTACTTCTTGTGCAGAATTCCTGGGCAGGTAAGTTTCTGAAGGCAGAACAGGTTCCTTTAAAATAATTACTCCACCATACAGTTGCCATAGATAAAAATAGGCCAATCCCCTCATGAATTTTGCCTCGCCAATCATTTGGGATGCTAAATCATCGGTAATCGCCTCATTGCCTTCGAGGTTGACAATTGCATCGTTTGCATAAGCTATAACCCTGTATAAATCGGTATAAACATTTCGGTATAAGCCATCACGGCTTGTAGAGTTTCCCATTTGTATGGAGCCCCCATTGTGGGTTGTGCCGTCAGGCCCCAGGTTGGAAAAATTCAAAAAATAACCACCAAAAGCATTTGTTCTGTTCAATGCATTGTAGATGCCATTTACAGCCATTTTTGCATTTGCATCTGACGTCCAGATGTTAGAACTCGATAATGCATCGTATGGTTTTCTGTCCAGAAAATCATCATTACATGAGAACAGAAAAGTGGACATTATTATGAAAATATATATTATTTTTTTCATCTCCTTTATTTTTTTATAGATTGATATTAACTCCAAATGATAAAGTTTTCATTAAGGGATAGGTAATAGACCCATTATAACGTGAACCATCGTTCTCCGGATCCATTCCCGGATAAGAGGTGAATGTAAAATAATTTTCAAGATTTATATAAATCCTTAACTTTTCAATATCAGCATATTGGGTGATGTTAGCAGGAATCGTATATCCCAACTGTATCGATTTTATTCGCATAAAACTCGCATCGTGTAAATAAAAATCAGATTGCTGATCATTCTTTGAGTTATTGGTATATAATTTTGGAACACTGGTACTTTTGTTCTCAGATGTCCATGAATTCAAAAAATCAGTAGGATATAAATAACCGTCTACCCTAGGCTGAAGAGAGAAAAACTGAGCATTTAAATATTTATCCCATCCGGCAATACCATTTATCAATGTATAAAAGTCAAAACCTAAATAACTGATGTTAATGGTTCCCCCATAATTGAAAACCGGTAAGGGGTTTCCTTTTAGTACCCTGTCATCATCGTTGATGGCTTTATCTCCGTTAGTATTTTTGTATAGAAAGTCTCCAGGTCCCGGAGCAGAGGGACTAAATGTCCAGCCATCATTAATTAAGGCATCGATTTCAGATTGTTCCTGAACTATATGATCGATTTCTCTTACCCAAAAAATCCCGATGGGTTCTCCTTCAGTCCATACACCAGCACCATGTGGTTCAAGATAATCTCCTTTATAACTTTCGATTTTATTTTTATTAAAAGCACCGTTTGCAGAAGCTGTGAAATTGAAAGAACCAATCTGTTTATTATAGGTAATATCAGCTTCAATACCGGTGTTTCTAACCTCTGCACTGTTTATTCTTGGTGCAGTGAGACCTCCATTGACAAAAGGTATGGGAATATTAGCTAAGATTCCATGAGTAAACTTATTATAATAATCAAGGCTTAAAGAAAAATTTTCAAAAATATTCATGTCAGCACCCAGATTAATTACATCTGTGGTTTCCCAGGTTATTTCAGAATTTGCAATCGCATTGGGTGCAAGTCCCTGAACAATATTTCCGTTAAAACTATGATTAGCGGCTTCATAAACACTTTGCCATTCATAATTTCCTATGCCGTTATTTCCCAGTTGTCCCCATGAAGCTCTAAGTTTTAAATAGCTCATGAAATTTCCAATATTCCCCCAAAAAGGTTCTTCTGAAACCCTCCAGCCTGCAGAAAAGGAAGGGAAAAATCCCCAACGGTTATCAGGGTGAAAACGGGAAGAACCATCATAACGAAAGTTTGCTTCAAATAAATACTTTCCAAAATAATCATAATTTAATCTCCCAAAATATGACCTCATAGCAAAATCATATGCATTTCCTCCTGCCTGAGGTTCATTTGGAGCTGCATCAAGTACAGGTATATTCAGACTGTACAAATCTCTTTTTGAGGCATTAAATGAATTTTCTTTAAAATATTCCTGATTGTATCCGGCTAAAACTTTCAGATTATGACTTCCGAGTGACTTTTCATAAGTTGCAAATAAATCATATACATGCCGTTGTCGTTTTGTGTAAAAATTTGAAATTCCCAAACGTGCACCGGTTTCACTATCCTGAATTACTGTTTCATTCTGAAAATTCCATGTGTTTGCCGGTATCCCGCTGCTCCATCCATCATAGTTATACATGTCAATAAAGTAACTGCCTTGGATTTCAAGCCCTTGCACAGGATTTAATGTGCCCAATAATTTGCCCGTGTACCTTTGTGTATTTCTCTCTCCCAATGCAGTTTCAATTGTGCGAATTATATTATTGTTGCCTGCTTGTTGTTCGGCTCCACCTGTCATAGCCCCTCCATATCTTCCATCTGGATGTTTTGGATAAACTCCGGGAGTCAACGCTTCAAAATATCTGAAAATATTATCAGCATTAGCTGGATCTGCTTTCCCAAACAATGCTGTGATATTACTTCCTAAACTTAACCATTCATTCATTTTATATGAAAGATTATTTCTAAAAGTAAACCTTTCATATCCTGTATTGTCGATTATCCCATTATTGTTTAAGTAACCTAAAGAGGTAAAAAAGTTGATTTTATCACTTCCTCCTCTTGCTGATAATGAATGATTTTGGATGGTATTGGGTTGAATGGTAGCGTCCCACCAGTCTGTGTTCGGATATAAAATTGGATCTGTTCGTGAATTTTGTCTCCATTCCTCAATAAACTCCGGAGTAAACAACGGTGAAAGACTGGAGTTTTCCTGAATTTGATTAATCAGAGCCATGTGATCAGCAGTGTTACTTACTATATCAAAAAGTTTAGTGGGCTCTGCAAACCCCATATTCCCTGTATAATTGAGAGAAATTTCTCCGGCGGTATTAGCACCGGTCTTTGTTGTTATAAGAATAACACCATTCGATGCCCTCGAACCATAAATAGCCGACGAAGCAGCATCTTTTAAAACCGAAACAGATGCCACATCATTGGGATGTACAGTATTGATATCTCCGGGTTGGCCATCAATTAATACCAGAGGTCCGCTCCCTGCATTTAAAGATCCGGTTCCTCTGATTCTGATTGTCGCACCGTCAGATGAAGGAGTTCCATCTCCCTGGGTGACAACAAGCCCTGGTGAAAGTCCGGCAAGAGCAGAAGAAACATTCGTCAATGGGCGGGATGAGATTGCTTCATTTTCGAAATCAACACTGGAAACTGCTCCCGTCATATTGACTCTTTTCTGTGTTCCATAACCAACAGCTACAACCTCTTCAATTCCAATAGCATCAATCTCCATTGTAATATCGATGGTGGTCCGATTCCCTACTTCTACCTCCTGTGATCTCATCCCAACAAAGGAAAAAATAAAAGTTGCATCAGGGGGAACATTAGGCAGGGTATATTCGCCATTCGGATTGGTGACTGTACCCTGTGTCGTTCCCTTTAAAACGACAGTTACACCTGGCAAGGGTTCTCCGGAAGTGTCGGTAACTTTACCTGTTAATGTCCTCTGCTGAGCAAATACGCTCAAAGAGAGGCTAATCAGGATAAGGCTCATAAAGAAGCCTCGCCTTCTCAAATGTTTTTTTTTGTTCATAACAATATATTTTTTTGAAAGGTTAAAATAAAACAAGATGGCAATTGTTACATAGGGGTTTTTTTAAAGATTAAATTGCAAGTTAAAAAAAAAAACACCATTTATTTTTATTTGTACAACTTTTAATTGCAAAAACTTTAAATAAAAAATACAGCTAATTTTTAGAATTATTTATCAATTATGCTAGCTATATATGATTGATTATTAATATATTATGTTTCGGAGTAGAAGCCTCACTTTTAAAGAGAACTTTCTGTGAAAAAACCACCAGAATCCAGCCCGGATGAATTTGAATAGAAAATTATTAGACTGTTACTTTCCCGAGGTACATTGAGTCGGAAATGTATTCCACTGATGAATTGCCGGTTAGTTGGGCAAGGTTGGCAAAGCAAAGGTAACAATGCACATTTTCACCTGAAAAAAGTGATGGAACTGTAAATGCTGCTTCGCCGGCTTGCCTGATATAGCCCTGCAGGCTGTAAGCGGCATAGTTTCGTGAAGGATTGTATGCCAATAGTATTGCTGCATCATCAGCACCGGCTTCTTTTATCCCTGAAGCTGTTGACCAGGTGAAGCTGATTTTACCTGCTTCTACTGATTCACACGATGCCGTATCTGCAATGGGCAACGTACCGCGCGAAACCATCACATTGGCATAATCCACTGCCAGGTTTGGGAATTCCCCCATTAACCCGTTACGGTAGTTGTACGATGTGGCTGCATGGAATGCTGCCCGTGTTGGAGTGCTGTGACCTAAAAACCCGATACGGATAACCGGAATGCAGGCTTTCAGAAAATCAATAATCAATTTCATTTTCATTCGCGTTGCCTGTTGTAAAGGTGTATTGGCATCGGTGTAATTTTCCGGCCTGGTGCGCAGGTAGTTTATCCCCCGCCACCTTGCCGCTACGAGGTTTCCTATTTTTCCTGACGGGCCGCTAAAAAAACCTTCCTTAATTACAGCCATTTTGTTTAATTTTATAATGTTAATAAATCATTCGATTAATTTTTGCCGCAGCCGGCGACCGGCAGCAGTCAATGTTGAGGGGAATACAAACTGCAGGCAAACCTGTAAAAAAGGTTCAAAAGTCTTCATCTGACTGCACCTGTCAGGTAAAGGTATTGTCAGGTGGGAAGTCAGGTGAACCCCAACGCTGACATTTCGTCACGAAAATGATTTTGGAAAATGTAGGTATGAATGGTGACTAAGCTGCTACTTTTTTTAATGTTCCCAAAAAGTGCAGGAGGTAAATGGATGGAAATCAGCTTGTAAAAAGCACACGGGAAAATTTGAAAGGCATTCCAACAATCCAGAATCTCAGGATTACTGGCAATGGCACCAAATTTATAATAAGGATTTCTGAAGTTTGAATTCAATATGTTTCTTACTGTACCTTTGGTATAAGTCGTTACCGGTAATTATTCTTTTAAGTCGGGATAAGCTTCATGCCAGGCTTCCCAACCACCTTTAACCGATTTTACATTTTTGTATCCCAGTTGCATTAACGCTTTTGCCGATAAGGCACCGCGTGACCCGCTGCTGCAATAAACAATAATAGGATCATCCTTTTGAGGAGGATTTTTCCCGGCAGATTCCCATGTTTCTTCCAGGCCTGCTTTAAATTCCAGCACGCCACGGGGGATATTGACTGCCCCGGGAACAGCTCCTGCATCGTGTTCTGCCGCAGTCCGGACATCGATGATGAAAACATCATCGCGCGTATAGCTGTTTTTGAAATCTTCAACCGGAATCTCGGTAATTATTTCTTTTGCGGCAGCCACCATCTGTTCAGGAGTTTCATAAATTGTCAGGTTCTTGTTTTCCTGGCCAAATCCCTGGTAGGATGTGAAAACAATAAGCACCAACAAAGCTGTCGTTAACTTGCTCAAACTATTTTTAAGTTTCATTTTTTATTTTAATTGAATCTGATTTTATAACCAATACAACCAGAATCAGAATAAAATGTTCTGAAGTTAGACCATTAGAGACATGGATTATTTTGCTTTAATGATTCACCCTTGCTTTAGTACATCTTTAACCCTCCTATAGTCTTTCTATAGTCCGTCATTAGGCGTCATATATAAAAGAACTATTTATTGTGCCGGGGAAAATAGTTTCAGGTAACCAGCCTTTTAGGATTAGAAATAATTTAAACATCAAGGGTAAGACAATATTCATAGAATTGAGAAAACAAAATTCAGCGCACCTAAATCTTTATAGCACGGCAGTCCATTCCGGCATTTGAAGATTCAACGATTCGTAACGTATTTAGGTTGAGCAGGATGCTGATGAATTAAATTCATACAGCTGTTCTACGAAGAAAAACCTTATTTAGAATTAAAAACCTACTATATAACTGACTTAAGGGACACTTTATCTGCGGCGCACATGTTGCGTCAAATAATAGAATATTTGCAGCGCAGCATTCTGTCCCCGCCACGAAGCCGTCATTGCGCGCGTAGCAAAGCAATCTCAGGCTATCATGCAGATGCCTTCAATTGAAAAAATAATTAAAGTTATTCAATTTGATGTTCGGTTGAATACCGAGGGGGAACTTAGTAACAGCATGTGCAAATAACCTAATATTACTTTATTACCTTATTTGCTTTTCAGCTTACATAAGTCAACAAAATAAGGTAACAAAGAAGTGTTTTGCGGTAAAAGTTTAGGATTACTTAGGTCTTTTTCGGTATATCTTTTCCAAGGTTTTGAGACTTCGGAAAAGCTGGTGCTATATGCAGGTGATTAAAATCCTGATTGCATTGAAAAACTATCTTTTCCACAGTTTCGGAACTTTGGAAAAGCCTTTTCAATATTAGGCGTCAAATAGAATAGAACTGTTTAATGTGGTACAAAAAACAGGTTCAGGTATCCAAATTTTAGGGGTTAGAAATAATTAATGACAGATGATTGACCTTCAGCAACTGTTGCTAATGCCGGTATTTTGACGTTTTTATAGTAAATCCAACGTAAGGTATTACTTCATAAAGCTGCCTTAATGTTACTGATAATTACTTTTAGCCTTACTAAAACAAGCAATTATTCACAACTACAGGTATTGTATTTTAACAGTCTAAGCTTTTTTAGGAGGATTGCCGGGAACAGTTGAAACGGGTTTCATTTTTACAGGTCCCCATTCATATTCTTCCGGTCCCAGTCTAAGATTTGAATTCATTACCTCATCCCATGTTACATCTTTTCCGGTATAGGTGGATTGCCTGCCCATTATACCGGTAAGCGTGGAGGTGCAGAGTTCCTGAACCTGGTTAACCGGTTGATTGTTGCGAATGGCTGTAACCAGGTTTATCATTTCCTGATCATAGGGAGAAATTGCTGTCCGGTTAGTCGATTTCCCATCCTGATCTTTCGGATACTCGTATTCCCAGATTAGTTTTCCGCTGTAATCAAAAATTTGATTTTGGCAATTCGTATAACCTTCGGTACCGTAAATAACATCACTTATATTGTTGGTGCATCCGTCCATCTCTCTGCACATGCCCTGGAACCTTTTGCCATCTTCAAAAACAAAATCCACACTGAAATAATCAAACATGTCGCCAGTTGGCCGGTGATACCTTCCGCCAACGCCGGAGGCTTTCACCGGATGCTTTTCGAAAAACCACAACAGGCAATCAACATTGTGTACCATTAGGTTCACGATTGAATCACCTGTAAGCCAAATCCAGTTGGCACGGTTTCGAATCATTGCCTCCATTTCGGTCCACTCTTTCTGGGGTGTAAAGTAACCCGCCCCTCCACGGTTGTAGAAGCAATTGGCAGAAACAAGATCGCCGATTGCACCGTTTTTGATTTGGCTGAACGTTTGGATGTAATCGTCCTGGTGCCTACGCTGGGTCCCTGCAACTACAGTGAGACCTGCTGCTTCTGCCATTTTGCCTGAAGCTATAACCGTTCTTACCCCAACAGGGTCTACTCCGGCAGGTTTCTCCAGGAAAACGTGTTTTCGTGCCTGAACTGCAGCTTCAAAATGCCGGGGCCGGAAATGTGTTGCAGAGGCTTCAATGACTATATCTATATCCGAATCAATAAGGCGTTTGTAAGCATCAAATCCAACAAAACAATTCTCGTCCGGAACTTCTGCCTGATGACTTTTTTTTAAGACTTCCCGTGTGCGGTCGATCCGGTCCTGGAATACATCAGCAAGAGCTGTAATCTGTAGATTGGACCCTGCATTTAAGAAATTGACTGCAGCGCCTGTTCCTCTTCCACCACATCCAATCAGGCCTGCTTTCAATACAGGGCCGTCAGGAGCTCTGTCGGGGAAAGCAGGCGGAGTATGTTCCGGTTTTTTTTCACTGCATGATGAGAGTAAATATCCTGTTCCCAAAGAACCAAGTAAACCAAGTGCAACAGAATCACTGATAAATTGCCTGCGATTGGTTGATTTTGGTTTCTTTTCCATAATAAATGCTTTTGATAATTAAAAACTTCAATATTATAAAATTTAGCCGGATAATTGTGAAGTTTTGTTTCTTTCTTTAATAACTGAAAATGATTCAGATTATTTTCTCTTGTTCCGAGGATTTATAAATATTAATAATTAAAGCGACTGCTTTTCGGGCTTCGGCACCATCGATTTCAAATGTTTTTCCTGTTTCAACGGCAGAAATAAATGCCGCCAGGTTTTTTGCATGGTTTACATACGAAATGGCAGCAGGATCGGCAACTCCACCACCACCCTCAATGGCGCCATGCTTTTGGAGTACCTGTTCATCATCGGGAAGCATCTCCGCAAACTGCCAGACCTGAAGGCTGTTTTCCACCAACACGATGGTGCCTTTTGTTCCGGTAATTTCCAGCCGCCGAAACTGACCGGGATAAGAAGCAGTTGTTCCGTAAATAATTCCCAATGCTTTATTTTTAAAGCGAAGGATGCTCACAGCCGTGTCTTCGGTTTCTATTTGCGGGTGGCCTTCTTTGGAATAAAAAGCCCCCAGGCGTTCAACCGGTCCCATCAGGTATTGCAATAAATCAACCATATGGATCGACTGATTCATCATCGCTCCGCCACCATCAAGGCTCCAGGTACCATGCCATCCTTCATAATAGGCATCACTGCGCCACCAGGGAACATGCACTGCGGCATATGTAATTACGCCCAACCTGCCAGCATCGATGGCCTTTTTTATGATTTGTGTAGTTTCATTATACCTGAAGTTAAATATTCCTCCCAGGTAAGTTCCCGCTTCTTTATGCGCCTTAATCATCTGGTCAATGCGGGGAAGTGTAACTTCCAGCGGCTTTTCGCATAATACATGTTTTCCATTGCGTGCCGCTTCAATTGCAGGTTCCATGTGAGCTCCGCTTGGTGTTGCAATCATTACGATGTCAACATCATCCGCCTGAATCATGCTGCTGATGGTATCCCAGCTTCTGACATTGTACTTATGTGCCAGTTTTTGTGCACCTACTTTACGTATGTTGCTAAATCCTGCCAGTTGGGCATTGGGCAATGACCTTATAGCCTGTGCATGAAAATCAGCAATCATGCCGGCGCCTGCTATTCCAACTTTCCACTTTTTCATCATTCTCCTTTAAATTTTGTATTCAATTAAGTAAGTTGTGAAAACATATCTGCACTCTGATGTCCATAAAATTCGTCGGCCAGGTGCAGGCATGCACAGTGAGTCTGGTATATTGCTTTATATTTATCACACACCGCTCGTTTCATGCCAATTACAGCTCTAAATTTGGTGTCCTGGTGTTAATCACTCCCTTTTTTTTAATTTTGCCGTAGTCCACCCTGCGCCTGTTAATGCTCAAATAAATAGCTTAAATTTTCCATGGTTTCCTGTATTCATAATGTAAAAGCTGATTTGCTTTTTCACTGTTAAGAAAACGCTCTTTTACAGGATCCCATTGTAGTTGTTCTTTTGTTGCAAGAGCGATATTTGCCAAATGGGCGAAGCTTGTGGAGCGGTGCCCTTCTTCCAATGTGCACCAGGGGGTTTCACGGGTTTTTACACAATCAAGGAAATTTCGGATTAAATTTGCAGTACTGTCTCCACTGCTGCCATCGGTAAGCATTTTATTTTTTAAATCAAATTCTTCAGCTTCCATTAGTTTATTCCATTTTTGAAACTGGCCATTCCTGGTAGGTGTTATCCGGTAACCATTTTCACTGGCATGCAATGTCCCTTTTGTACCGCGTAATTCTATTTCCCCCCAGGGGAGTAATCCACCACTGCTTGCCTCGTATATACTGAATGAAATGATTGCCCCGGATTGGAACTCAAAAGTCACTTGCATGGTATCCGGGATATCTCCGTCATGATCCAGCACATATTTTCCTCCATGAGCACTAACGGCACTTGGAGCTGTTTCTCCCATCATCCAGCGAATAGCATCCATATAATGTACTCCCCAGTTGCCCATTTGTGTGGAGTAATCGCTCCACCATCGAAATTTATAGGGTGCAATATTATATTGGTAGGGTCGGGCAGCACGGGGCCCAAGCCACATATCCCAGTCAAATCCTTTGGGAGGTTGCTCAGGAGACATTTTTCCTATGCCTTCAGGAAACATGTTGCTGATGCGGCTGGCACTGGCAACAGCAACTTTCCCGATTTTTCCGTCAGGTATTTCTTTGGCCAGCTTTTGATAAGTAAAATTACCTCGTCGGTGCAATCCTACAGTAACAATCTGGTTGCTTTTTGACTCTGCCTCCACCATTTTACGTCCTTCATAAATTGTTTGCGTTAAAGGTTTTTCAACATATATATCTTTACCTGCCTGTATGGCATGAATTGTTTGCAATGCATGCCAATGGTCGGGTGTGGCAATGCAAACGGCATCAATGTTTTTATCATCCAGCAGCTTTCGGTAATCCTTGTAAATTTTTGGTGGATTCGAAAATGCTTCCTCCATTTTGGGGACTCTTCCCATTTCAATATAACGGGGATGAACTTTAGAATATTCACGTGTAAGGTAAGGTTCATATACATCGCATAGAGCAGCAACTTCACAATCTGAATTTTGCATGAAAATATTCAATAGTTGTGAGCCTCTGTTGCCAACTCCAATAAAACCCATGCGGATCTTATCGTTTGAACCAGAATTTAACGTGCTGAATGATGCTTTTACTGAATTAGCTCCCACTGCAATCCCGGCAGTTGTGATGGCTGATTGCTTCAGGAAATTTCTTCTTGAACTGTTATTTGTCATTTTTCTTTCCCTTTGATTAGACGATTCAATTTTTTTAAATTCCCCTTGTGGGGTGTGGCATAATATCCGTTAGTTCTTCAATTTTTACCGGCCGTTTTTCATCGATAGATTTGCGACCGGCAATTCCAATCAGGCACGACATGGCCCCATCACGGGAACCGGCAGCATGTTTCAGCGGGTCGGGCATATCCGGGGAGCGAAAGATTTTATCCTGCAGGCGCGAATCGCCTCCTCCGTGTCCCCCACGAGCTGCCTCCACTTTCAATATCTTATAATCGCGATCGAAGTTACTCATTACAAAAATTTCATCGTGATCGATTTCACCCGCTTCATCCTGGTTCATTTCGGCAGCATGCAGGCTGGCCTGGTTAATTTTTTCCTGACGGCGCCAGGGTATGCCGTTCCACGATTCAACACGGCCATCCCTGCCGTTAAATGCAATGCGCCAGCCCTCATAAGGGGAATAGGTAGTCAGCGAATAATTGACAACAATGTTGTTGGCATATTTTATCTGCAGCGACATCTTATCGAAGATGTCGATTTCCTCCCTCCACAAGCAATTGTCGCGGATATAGCCGTCGTATTTTTCATTTTGCACATAGAGTTCCATTGCGCGTTTGTCAGCGGTAATATCCCAATAGAACCGGCATTTGTCGGTGTAGGCACAATTCCGGCAGTTGGCGCCTCTGAACGGGTTGTTTTTTCCATAGTGTTCCAAATCGCCGTAAGCCGTTATCTCCACAGGATCGGAATCGATGAGCCAGTTGAGCATATCGAAATGATGCGTGGCTTTGTGTACCAGCAATGTGCCGCCCTTGTCGCGCTCACCATGCCAGCGCCTGAAATAGGATGCGCCGTGGTAAACGTTGAGGTACCAGTGGAAATCGACTGATGTGATTTCTCCCACCGGTTTTTTGACCAGAAACTCTTTTAATGCTGTTGGAAGTGTGGCGTAACGCATATTGAATCCAACGATACATTTTTTTCCTGTGCGTTTTTCTGCATCCAGAATGGTCTGTAATTTCACTTCATCCGTGGTAATGGGCTTTTCAGTCAATACATCAACCCCCAGTTCCATGCTTCGGATAATATATTCATGGTGATTGGAATCCATGGTGGTTACCATTACCAGGTCAGGCTTTGTTTCGGCCATCATTTTTTCGAAGTCGGTATAAACCGGACAATTGACCCCCATATAATTTTTTGCGAGTTCCAGCCGCCCGGGATTGATATCGCAAAGACCGGCAAAGGTGACCAAATCGCTGTAATTGTCTACAACCCGTTTGCCCCAGAAACTGGTGCCACGGCTGCCAGTGCCAACCAAAACAAGCTTTTTCTTTGAGTTTCCGGCAACGGCAGCCCCCACCGTACCAGGT
>JBEPWX010000032.1:0-13930 GCA_041642235.1 Mariniphaga sp. | reverse complement strand
TTGTTGTTATCCTCTTCGCACTGGCTGTTTCCGATTTAATTGTAGGTGTAAGTAATGATGCAGTAAATTTTTTGAATTCTGCTTTTGGTTCCAAAGCAGCTCCCAAATGGTTGATTTTTCTTATGGCCGGACTAGGTGTTTTAATTGGTGCTACCTTTTCGAGTGGTATGATGGAAGTTGCACGTAAAGGGATATTTCACCCCGATATGTTTATGTTTTCTGAAATTATGGTCATTTTTCTGGCTGTAATGATTACAGATATTATACTGCTCGACATGTTCAACACCCTTGGTATGCCTACCTCCACCACCGTATCAATTGTTTTTGAGCTTCTGGGTGCTGCTGTTGCCGTATCGCTTGTAAAAATTCAGGCACTCGGGAACTCGCTTGGGGAATTATCACAGTACATTAATTCCGAAAAAGCCCTGGCTATTATTACAGGTATTCTTTTATCTGTGGTAATTGCATTCACAATAGGCGCCCTGATACAATACATTACCCGTCTGATTTTTTCCTTTAACTACCGGGAAAACATGAAATATTTCGGATCCTTATTTGGTGGATTCGCCATTACTGCCATTACCTATTTCATTCTTATTAAGGGAATTGATGGTTCGGCATTTGCAGGAATAAAAGTAGCCGGCGGAGAACGGCTTGATGACTGGGTTGCCGGTAATACATTAACGTTATTAATATATAGTTTTATATCATTGGTAATTTTCATTCAGCTGTTAAAATGGCTGTTTAACATTAAAATCCTGAAGCTTACTGTTCTTATAGGAACCTTCGCCCTTGCCATGGCTTTTGCCGGAAACGACCTGGTAAATTTTATCGGTGTTCCGCTGGCAGGTTTCTCCTCATTCAAAAGCTGGATGGCAGCAGAGAAAATTGCTCCTGAGGATTTTTCAATGGAAATGCTTGCAGGAGAGGTTAGTACGCCAACCTATATGTTACTCATTGCCGGATTTATAATGATAATAACCCTTATAATGTCTAAAAAGGCACAGTCGGTTGTAAATACGTCGGTTGATTTGTCGAGGCAAAATGAAGGGTCTGAGCGGTTTGGATCTTCAGTGATCGCCCGTTTGATGGTTCGCGGCACAATTAATTTCAACCGGTCGGTTACGCGGTTAATACCGGTCCATGTGAATCAGGCCATTTCACGACGGTTTGCAACCGTTCCGCTGGGACCGCCCGACCACCCCGATACCCCGGCATTTGATAAAATCAGGGCGTCGGTAAACCTGCTGGTGGCGAGTATACTTATTGCCATAGGCACATCGCTTAAGTTGCCGCTTTCTACCACATACGTTACTTTTATGGTGGCCATGGGCACCTCGCTGGCCGACCAGGCATGGGGCCGTGAAAGTGCCGTTTATAGGATATCAGGGGTATTTGCTGTGATAGGAGGCTGGTTTCTGACCGCCATTATTGCATTTTCTGTAGCAGCCTTTATTGCCTGGATCATTTCAATCGGCGGCAGGTTTATGATATTTGTTTTTGTTGCAGTTGCCATTTTTATGGTCGTCAGAACGCATTTCATATTTAAAAAGAGGAATGAACTGGAACTAATTGAAGAGGAGGATACCATCTCTGAGTGGGATGAAACCGAAAAAGTAATGGAGAAGAGCCGGAAACAGGTGATCAAATCCATTATGATGGCCAATCAGATTTATTCATTCAGTATCGAAAGTTTTCTAAAGGAAGAACGTTCACAGTTAAAAGAAGCCCTTTCATTAAAAAATAACCTGAATAAAAAAGCTAAAAAGCAGAAAAATAAAGTTCTGAATACCATATCCAAAATTGAAGAAGCTGTCGATTCCGGGCATTTTTATGTTCAGATGGTTGACTATCAGCGTGAAATGGCCCATTCGCTTAACTATTTTGTGGAACCGTTATTTGAGCATGTCAACAACAACCATCGGCCCTTTATACCCATCCAGGCTGAAGAGTTAACCGACCTGGAAGAAAAAATTGATGCCTTCTTCAATTTTGCAATTCACCTTGTAAAGGAAAACAAATTCAGCGAAATTGAAAATCTTATAAAACAACGCGACCAAATAGTTGTAAACCTCGAGAAAATGGAGGTTGCACAAATTAAGCGCATTAAGGCCCGTGAGGTGAATACAAGAAATGCCGTCCTGTATTTTAACATCATTACAGAAACTAAAAATATGCTGCTTCATGCCATCAACTTAATAAAGGCACATCGCGATTTTATCATTGTTACAAGGAAACAAAAACCTGCTATCATTAAAAAATAGCCTGATTAAGCAATTAAATTAATTAAGGGGTGTCATTTCTCAGTATTGCAAAGGGGATAATATCAAAAATTTCTTCAAGGTGCAGAATTTTGTTTGTCTCAATGGGAATTTTCGTCAGCAGGTTGTTCATATTTGGAGGAACAGGTTCCGGAAGTCTGATTTGAGTATCTTCCCACAGATAATCACCTTTAAGAGTAGCAGTACTTAATGGAAGAACAACAACCAAATGCTGATTGTGATAGCCCCGGTAAAAAGCAATGATTCTTTTATGGTATTTCCCGATTACCTTTAGTGGAATATAGCTGCCCTTAAGAAAAAGGTCGGGGTAGCTATGTCGTTCCTTAAGGGTAAGCCACGAAATCCATTGCTTAAGTTCTCCCGATAATGGATTGCTGAAAAGCATTTCGGCCAGTTCCGAAGGATCATCGGCATAATCTTTTTCCAATGCTTCAATTTTCTCTGATAACGTCAGGTAATCAACCGGTCGGCGGTTATCAGGATCCACAAAGCTCAGGTTCCAGTCTTCCGTTCCCTGGAATGTGTCGGGCACTCCGGGGACTGTATTTTTAAGAATTACCTGGGTAATGGAATTGACGATGCCATGAGGAATCAGCTCTTCCATAAAATGAGCCAGCCTGCCGGGAAATGCTGAATCAGCTGAAAATATCTTCTGTACAAAATTAAGTGTTTCATTTTCGTAATCTTCATCCGGCTTGCTCCACGATGAATTTACTTTCGCTTCACGCATAGCTTTTACCAGATATTCATGCAGGCGGTTAAGAAATGATTCATCTGCTTTGGCATTCATGGGCAGATGGGCACATAAAACCTGGTAAATCAGATATTCATCATTGGGGGTAGGTATTTCCCTGTCCTCAATATGTTTTTTATACATCTTGTTCATTTCTCTCCACTGCCGGGCTTCATTCATCCAGTTTACCGGCATGTCACTCAGAACATTCAGCCTGGCCCGTGCATCTTCTCCGCGTTTGGTATCATGAGTCGACAGCACGTTCATCGTTAAAGGCATGTTTTTTAAACGCTCCTCCATTGCCTCATGGAATTTATCAGAGCTTATACCAAAATAGCCTGGCGAATCGCCCACCTCATTATGTCCGATGAATGGATTGAAGGAATAAAATGCAGTATCTTCAATTCCTTTGGCCATCAGTGGACCTGCAAATTGCATGCAGCGTCTGAAGAATACATCTACCTGTTGCACTTCATTCCTGCTCCCGGGAAGTTTAAGCAAAAATAAATCCACCAATATTTTAATTGTTTTTTTGTTGTCCGGGTTTTTTTTCATGGCTGTCTCGCCAATCATTTTTACCATGTCGGCATCCTGCTCCATAAAAATGGATGGCGCATTATAGACCTTGTAAACCGGGCAGGCTACAAGAAATTCACCAATTGCTGCCCTGATTTTTTGTTCATCGGATTCGTGCCGGAGCATCGATTTTAAACTGAGGCATCTTCTGGTGAGGTTATCCAGTTCGCCCGAAAGACGTTTGTACAGGATAAACCGGTTTTTGTTGTGAAACTCTTCGTCGTAATCTACCGATTTTTGAATCCAGTCGCTGTAAAATGAATTAAAAACCGGGCCGGTGTCCCTGTTTGTAAGCAGGTTGTTCACAAGGCTCAGAAAATCATAACCCGTTGATCCTTGTATTGGCCAATGCCCCGGAAGTGTCTCATCTTCTTCAAGTATTTTTTCCACATAAAGCGGAACGCCTTCACCGACTAGCTTGCGCAACCGGTCAAGGTATTCGGCCGGATTAAATAATCCGTCAATGTGGTCGATTCGTAAGCCATCAATCATCTTGTTTTTAACCCATTCTTCTATCAGTTGATGATACCTAGTGAACACTTTTTCATTTTGAATATTTAGGCATATCAGACTGTTGATGGTAAAAAACCTCCGGTAATTTATTTTCTTTTCTGTGTCGCGCCAAAAAGATGGAAAATAATAAAGCTCTTCAATTACTTCCTTAATTTTATCGGGATTACTGTTGATTTCTGTAAGACATAAATTAATATATTCCCTGAATTCCGATGAATCTGAATGGGCATCTGCAAGTTTTCGACAGTTTGTATCGAAGCCGGATAATGGATCTTCATCACTTAAAAATCCGGCTGCCGGTTCAGGAAGGGGAAACTGTCCGGCCGCTTTTAAAACGGTGGAATAAGCCGGAACCGATAACGGGTATTCATCTTCAAAATATTTCAGTTTAAATCCTTCCCGGGTAAAAAAGACCGACAATTCGTTATTCTCAATCAATTCGTTTACCGGCCTGCCAAAAAAAGGAAGCATTAGCTTGTCCTTTAAAACTGAATCGGGATGGTTGTCAATTATGTCGAAGAATTCATAATACGCTGAATTTTTTCCCTTCTCCAAAACATCATAAATCCAGGGGTTTTCTGTGGAATAGGCCATATGGTTGGGAACAATGTCCTGTATCCATCCCATTTCATAATCGTGAACTTTTTTCGTTAGTCGTTCAAAATCATCGATTGTGCCTATTTCCGGATTTATTTTCAGGGGATTGGTTACATCGTAACCGTGGTTACTGCCTTTCACTGCTTCTGATACAGGTGATGCATAAATGGTTTTAACACCCGATTTGTGCAGATAGGGAAGTATGGTTTCGGCATCTTTTAGTGTAAAACTCTGGTTAAACTGAAGCCTGTATGTTGATACTGGATTAAATGGTTCCATGTTTCGTATATTAAAGCTTAATGATTGGTGGAATAAATTATGACAGAGCGCTCCTCTACGTTAATTTCTTCACCTCCTGTAATGATTTCCGGGCAAACCTCGCCCGTTCCATTCCATTGTTCATCATTAGAATCGATTAACTTCTTCATAGAAGTTTTATAGTCTGGCGGAACGATTAATTTACCCGGCTGGTTACTGAAATTAATGCATGCAATAATCCTGTTTTCTCCCTGCCACCGTTCAAGAACAAACAGGTTACCATCTTCAAAAATTCGAAGATTATTCTTATCCGGAATTTTTAGTACCGGATGATTCTTACGAAGAACAATAAGATTCCGGTAAAACCCGAATAGTGCTTTTTTTTCATTGTCGCCTTCAATATTCCAGGACAATTTCGATGCTTCAAAGGTTTCAGGTGCATCCGGATCGGAGACATCGGAAGTGTCATCAAAAAAATCGCTGAATTCCCGTTTTCTGCCTTCCCTGACCAGCCGGTTAAGCTCCGGATCAAGATGGCTCACAAAATAGTTGAAAGGGTTACGCTCACCGTATTCTTCACCCATAAACAGCATGGGAATATTGGGTGTAATAAACAGGGTACCAGCAATAACTTTAGCTGTTTCAAAATCCGACAGGGAAATAAGCCGGTCGCCATGCAGGCGGTTTCCTACCTGGTCGTGGTTTTGTGAAAAAATTACAAACTGCTCACCGGGATTATTCCTGGCTGAGTTGCCATACGTTTTTTTTCTGAATTCAGAATATTTGCCATCGAAAACAAACACTTCCTTTATGGCTTTCGACAGCTGTCGTGGATTTCCAAAATCCATATAATACCCTTTCTTTTCACCTGTTACAAGGGTATGTACTGCATGATGAAAATCGTCGGACCACTGGGCATCCAATCCATAACCTCCCAATGAAGGAGGAGAAATATACCTTACATCATTTAAATGCGATTCGGCAATCAGGTAGTGCTTCCTCCCGGTTTCAATGCTCAGTTCATCTGTTTTCTCTGACAGTTCCTGCATAATGTGTTTTGCCCCGAAATCGAAAATGGCATGAACAGCATCCAGCCGCAATCCGTCCATATGAAAATCACGTAACCACATCAGTGCATTCTGTACAAAATAGTTGCGAACACCATCAGAATGCTCACCATCGAAATTAATTGACTGACCCCAGGGGGTTGAATAGTTATCCGAAAAATAATGACCGAAATTCCCGGTATAGTTTCCTTCAGGACCAAAATGGTTATAAACCACGTCCATAATCACTGCAATTCCCTGGTGGTGGCATTCGTTAACAAGGGCCATCAGTTCTTTTGACCCTCCATAGGAATTCTGCACGGCAAACGGATACACCCCGTCGTACCCCCAGTTCCGGTTGCCGCTGAATTGGGCCACCGGCAAAAGCTCAATTGTATTAATTCCTAAATGTTTTAAATAATCAAGCTTTGAACGAATTCCCTGAAAATTCCCCTCGGGAGTAAATGTGCCGGTATGCAGTTCGTACTGAATCATATCGCTCAGGGGAATGTTGTCCCAGTTGTTATCGGTCCATTCAAAATCTTTCAGGTCAATGACTTCCGACGCCTCATGTACGTCGTCCGGTTGCGAAAGGGATGCCGGATCAGGGAAATGGTCTTTTTTATTAATTATATATTTATACCTTGCTCCCGGTGTAATATTTTCAACCGTTGATGTCCAGTAACCAAATTCTTCCCGGTGCATATCGTAGGGCTGTTCATTGCCTTCAATCCAAAGCTGCAGCGACTTGGCCTTTGGGGCCCATACACTGAATTTGCAGGCAGTTTTGTCAATAAATAACGGGAATATCGTTTTATAAATCATGAGCAAGTGTGTTTTAATTCCAATTGTATCTTTCAGGACCTGTTTTTTTGATATTTAATCAGAGGTAATGTATTTAAACAGAATGTATTTTAAACAGAAAACGGTTCCTGATTGTTCAACAATAATTTGCATGCCGTGTTGTATAAATTGAGCATATAATTAATCGGGTTTCCCGAACCAATTAAATATAAATGAGTAACAATATAAAACAGTACGAAGGAATAGTCCAGCCAGGAAAGCCATATCCTTTAGGAGCTACATACGACGGAGAAGGTGTAAATTTTGCCATTTTCAGTGAGAATGCCACTGGTGTAAGATTATGCCTGTTCAATAATCCGGATGATCAACAGGAATATACACACATCGATTTTTTTGAAGTAACCGATTATGTGTGGCATGCTTACCTGCCCGGAATAAAACCCGGACAGTTATATGGCTACCGGATTTATGGAAAATACAAGCCGAAACAGGGATTCCGGTTCAATCCTCAAAAGCTTCTGATTGATCCCTATGCCTGCGCTATTTGCGGACGCATAAATGTGGACGAAAGCATGTTCGACTATGAATTCCAGGGTGATATTAAAAAGGATAAGTTTAGGAAAAGCAGTATCGACAGTGCTGCCAATATTAACAAATCGGTTGTCATCGATACCGGTTTTGACTGGGAGGGCATAAAAAAACCGGTTACTCCCATGCATAATTCCATTATTTATGAACTTCATGTAAAGGGGTTCACTGCACAACACCCCGGTATACCCGAAGAGGAGAGAGGAACCTATAAAGGATTGGCAAACCCGGTAGTTATTGATTATTTTAAGGAGCTGGGTGTGACGGCTATCGAGCTAATGCCCATTCATCATTTTACCCACAACAAGTTTTTACTCGATAAAGGTCTTACCAATTACTGGGGGTACAATTCCATCGGGTATTTTGCCCCTCATGCCGAGTACAGCGCTTCAGGCCAGAACGGAGAACAGGTAAATGAGTTCAAGGAAATGGTAAAAGCCTATCATCAGGCAGGAATTGAAGTCATCCTCGACGTGGTGTATAACCATACAGCCGAGGGAAATCACTTAGGACCTACACTTGCGTTCCGCGGAATCGATAACCACCACTACTACCGGCTCGAACAGGAACAACCTCTGTATTATACCGACTATACAGGCACAGGCAATACCCTGAACATGCTCAGCAGCCGTACCTTGCAGCTGGTAATGGACAGCCTTCGCTACTGGGCAACTGATATGCAGGTGGATGGTTTCCGGTTCGATCTTGCCTCTGCCCTTGCAAGGGGATTGTTCGATGTTGGACGCCTTTCTACTTTCCTGGATACCATTCACCAGGACCCAACCATTTCACAGCTTAAGCTCATTGCTGAACCCTGGGATTTGGGTGAAGGTGGCTACCAGGTTGGAAACTTCCCTGTTTTGTGGGCGGAGTGGAACGGCAAATACCGCGATTCGGTCCGGAAATTCTGGCGCAGCGACGAAAGCCAGGTAAGTGAACTGGCATACCGCCTTAGCGGAAGCAGCGACCTTTATCAGGATAACGGAAAACTTCCTTCTTCCAGTATAAACTTTGTTACCGCCCATGATGGGTTTACCCTTCACGACCTTGTGAGTTACAACAAAAAACACAACGAAAACAACAAGGAAGGAAATAACGATGGCGAAAATCATAACATCAGCTGGAACAGCGGGGTGGAAGGACCTACCGATGACCCCGATATTATCAGATTAAGGGAAAAACGCAAAAGAAATTTTCTTGGAACGCTACTGCTGAGCCAGGGCGTTCCTATGATTAGCCAAGGGGATGAATACGGGCGTACACAAAACGGAAATAACAACGTCTATTGCCAGGATAATGAAATTGCCTGGATGGACTGGAACTGGAACAAAAATCATAAAAATCTTTTCGAGTTCACTAAAAAGATCATCTCTATAAGAAAAGAATTCTCCATTCTGCACCCGCGTCGTTACTTCAAAAACAGGCGAATCAGGGGAGAGGGAATTCTCGATATCCGCTGGCTGAATATCGATGGCATTGACATGAGCGAGGAAGAATGGAACGAACGTTTAATCCGAAACATGGGCATGTTACTGAACGGGGAGTTGATGAATAAAAAAGAAATTGATAATGGCCGGCAGGAGGAAATTTTGTTGATTCTTGTTAACAGCCACTGGGAACCTGTTACGTTTACCCTACCGTACGAAGGGCCTGGTCCCGACTGGGAAGTGCTGATAGATACGGAAAATGAATCAGAGTCGGATGAAAATTCGATTGTTCATGGTGTATATGAAGTTAACGATCGTTCAATGGTGTTGCTCCGGAATTTAAGGTAAAGCACTGCCATTACCAAAAATTCCGTTTATGCCATGTCACAGGCTTTAACTCTTCATTAAGGATTCTATCGGACATTTCAATAGGGGTATTCATTTTTTATCTGCAGAGAAAAACTGTTTAAAGTTTAATAAATTTTTCAGTATGATTGTATCCGCTTCCGGTGACCCTCAGGAAATAGGTTCCTGACGACAGGGAGGATACATCCAGCACTACCTTATTATTGTCCGACATGGTTTCTGAAAGAATTTTTTGATTGACATCCACAAGCGTAATGGTACGTTTTAATGGAAAGGGAAATTCAAGGGTTACGTTTTTCTGAACCGGATTGGGTGAAATTGAAAATCTATTTTCAAGTGTAATATCTTGTGTGGCTCCGGTAGTATTATCAGCCGTTATGGTGATTTCGGTGTTTTTACTTAAGCTGACCACAATATTCTGATTCCCCGCACTAACCTTATATGGGGCTGACTCCGTTTTTACCATATTTTCATACTGGTATTCTTTCAGTTCAGTTGTGATTGTTCCACCGGATGATGTTTTCCCAGTAAAAACAACTTCATCGTTTTTATCAGTGATGGTAACATCTAAATTCTCTGCAGCCTTTCCCTCATTGTCAACAACTGTCACTGAGAGTGTCCAGTAAACAGAGTAGGAATGGGATCGGCTTGTGGCTTTAACCATAAATTCATTGTCCTCAAAAATATTCGACCTGAAATCAATATCTTGTGCCAGATATGTCCAGTATCCCATCCTTATCTGGTGATAGTCGTTTCCTGCATTTGGTGATTTTATGAAGGTATTGTTGCTGACACTCATGTCTGAAGCTGCACCATACATGGAGGCAAGCCAGAAGGAGGGCACATTCGAAGTAATGGTATTATTTTCTATTTTACCTCCAATGGAACCACCTCCGACATAAAACCCAACTGTTTCAGCCTTTGATCCCGGATCAGAATCTTCAATCACCAGTTCATTGTTGTAAATAAAATTGTCGCCCCCGCTGGCACTGTAAAAAACAGCAGTGGCAACGGGAATATAATCTGTATATTCAGGATAATCTTTCCCGGTAATATGAAACTTATTGTTGTAAATACGATTTCCAAAGCACCCATCATCAGCACCTGGTTTGGCGTTGTAATCCGCAATCCGGATGGCATTGGTGCTGTAATTTGAATGCCCGTATTCACAGGAAGGTGGTGCAGATTGTATAAAGAATTCATTTTCGAAAATCTCTGTATTCTTCTTTTTGTATATTTCAATGCCTGAGCCTATTTCCGGCCTAAAAACATTTCTATAGATTTTTCCATTGTCAACTCCGGTCATAATGCTGTAGTGGTTGGTTACCGTTTGCCTGTTTACAAATAAATTGTCATGAATACGGGTTGAATCTCCCCGGAACGACAAACATCCCTGTCCGCCATAAAATTCAGAGAAGGAAACTTCGGAAGCTTTACCACTTCCCAAATCTACTGCGTAATTGGTTGAACCGTGCCTGTTAATAATAAACGGACTTTGAATATCAAATAAGCAGTTGGTTATTGTTGCCTGGGGCACATTCACTGCATTGGTATTGATTCCAGAAGAGACTATTTTTACATTATCAAGTATAATTTTTACATTACCGGCAGTTGATTCAATTCCCCACGATAAAATACCGGTTGTTCCGCTTTTTATAATGCCGTTTTTTATGGTTATAGTTCCTTCACCTGTTACAACGGGTAGCCCGGGTACTGGTACAGATTTACTGTAATTTTCCGTATAATCGTAAAAAGCACTGTGTCCCCACCAGCCATCGTATAAATGATCAACATGGGCATATGTGCGGGTTTTTTCAACTATGCCAATTCCCACATCCATTGCCGGACGGATATCAACATGGTCGATAATACAGTCGGTTTCAGCTTTAATCCTGATTCTGTATTTCCCTGCAGGTATATCTTTTAAATGTGCGTAAACGAATCCGCCACCCAATCTGGGCGATTTATTCTCTACCGGGCATCCCTGAATCTGCGAACTGCCGTATCTGTTTGTGCAAGTTACCTGTTCTCCTGATTCATCCTCAACATAGACACTTACACTCATGTCGCTGCCGGTTACTCCGCACATGGCAAAATACGACCGGTTGGCAACAGGTAAATTTATATAGTTTGAAGTTATTTCTTCTCCTTTTTGAAGCCGGAGAACTTTATCACCTACAAATACCTGGACTTTGGTATCTTCAATTTTAGCTCCGGGAGCTTTTGAGAAATCCCATTGTTCCAGCCCTTCCTCAAAACTGTAATTGGGAAGATGTTCGTATTCCCCATCTGCATAGGTAATGGTGTATCCGTTTAAATCGAGCGTGACATCCTTGCCAAGGAAAATCACACTCCGGCTGCTTGAAATATCATTCGTCAGAACATAGGTAGTTCCTGCTGAAGCATAACTTCCCGGCTCACTGACAGGTACTTCTTCTCCTGTTAATTCTCTGTGGGGTGTACTGGCATACTGTGCCATTCCCTGGAATACCATCAGGAATATTGATGTAAACAGAATGGGGAGGGTTCGTTCAAAGATTCTTATATAAGTCATAATACAAATCATTACAATTTATCTCTGCCGGTGAAATTCTACCGTTACATCCCGGCACTATTTTGGCTGAAATTTTACAAACTAACAAAAAAACCTTGAATTCTTTCAGCTCGCTTTGTATTTTTTCACCAGATGGGATACCGGAAGAATAGTATTGTTACCGGTAATTAATGCCAGTTTTCATAGCCGGGCGAAAAAGACAGCTTAACCAGATGTTCCGTGGCACATTCGTCCAATTCTAATGGAAGAAGTATTAATGCTCCAATGATGATTTATCACAGAACTTTGGACCATTAAAATCCCCGGCGAAAAGTTCTTTGGAAACCCTGAACTTCTCAATTAGCCATCAACAATTAGCGAAAATCGAATCACATAATCCTTCATAACTACATATGAATTAACTTTTCCTTCTGAAGTTATTTTTAGAAGAAATAAGATATTAACGAATTGCAATAATTTTACGTTGTTTTAAATCGTTCTTATACATTGTAATTTTGTTTAAACAGGTATGATTACACAGAAAAACAGATTAACTATTATATTCCTTTCAATAGCCATTTTATTGCTCATTGTATTTGTTGCCATGCAGTTTTCCGATGAGGTGGACTGGTCGCCTTTCGATTTTATGGTAATGGGTATTTTGCTGACTGGTACCGGGCTCTCGATGGAACTGGTATTACGGAAAGTAAGTAAATTTAAGCACCGGCTTGTTCTTTGCGGAATCCTTCTGATTCTGTTTTTTGTGGCATGGGCTGAGCTTGCGGTTGGCATTTTCGGAATACCATTTGCCGGAAGCTGAAAAGTACAACATGTATAATCTCCGGTTTACCTGATGTCGGCAAGAATGCGTATACGACCTGGATTATTTGCTCTTCTGCTATTTTAATTCATTGATATTCAGGGTATAAGGCATATTGTCCATTCGATGGCACCAGGTTGTTGCAGCCCGGTTATTTTTACTCCCGGGTTTCTCTTTTGCCGCAATTCACATCATCCTCCATATAGTCATCTCCATAGTTTCTTCGTATTAATTTCGTATCAAATTCGTAAAATCGCGAATTTAGTGCGAATTTAGTGCGAATTTGATGCGTAATTAATAAGACCCTGGTATTTTTAGGTTAAGCTTATTTAATGGCGGTGGCTATAACCTGATTTCTTTGTTATTAATATCTCGTTATTGTTTCTGCAACTGGATAAACTGCGTTTCACCTAAATAACGGAGATGGAAAATTTAAACTGGATGCTTTTAAATGAGGTTTCATTAAATCCGGCAAACACACCTGCATTGCCGATCAGAAATAGGTTATTGATGCTGTAGCCGGTTTCCCAGTATTGATTCATCTCAGGGGTGGCCAGGTAATTCAGATGCAGGCTTTCGCTCCAGGTGCGCTGATTTATAAACGACAGGTACCGAAGCAGCAAATATTCACTCCGCAATTCTGCACCGATATTCAGATAACTCTGATTTGTTGAGGGCTGGTAATCGTTAAGGAGCTGAAAGGTATGGGTAAAAGCCCTGAGTGAAACAGGTGATTCGGCTGTGTGGAAATGCCTGTACTGCGAGAAATGCAATTGGCTGGCATGGATAAAGGTTCCGGCGGTAACCTGCCAGTCGATGCCGGACACGGGTGAAAGGTTTGCCTGTTGGTGAAATTGTATCTCAATGCGGCTGAAATCCGATTCGGAAGACACTACATTGCGAACACCCTGCCTGTAGGAAAGGCTCAGGTTATAAAAATCAGACATTAAAAGGAACGCCGATTGTTCAAGCCATGGCTTTCTCTGATTCCTGCGGTAGCTGGCCGATACACCATAAACAAAACTGTTTTGCTGCAACAGGGAAGGATGGTCTTCTGCAAAACCAAAAGGAATATTTGGTTCATATTCTTTCTTATCCGAAAGAGTATAGGTTGTGTGATTGTTCAGTGGTACAAAATGATTGTATTCCACCAATGCATTTATGTCCAGGTTTTTTGCCACACGTTGTGAAAAGTTTAGTTCAATAAAAGAGGTTTCATACAGCTTTTTGTAGTTTTTGGCAAAAAACCAGGAGCTTATTGAATTCAGGGTTGAACTGATGGCTGATTCTTCTGACTTGTAATCGCGGCTCATTTTTCCTAGATTAAGCTCCATACGGCTGTGGTCCCAAAGCAGGTTGGTAAACCTATTCCCGACGCTCCAGAAGA
>JBEPWX010000031.1:0-14151 GCA_041642235.1 Mariniphaga sp. | reverse complement strand
GAATTTTGACAGAAATTAAATAAGTAAAAAACAAAGGAAATTATTAATTAAAAAATTTAAAATTGATCATGAAAAGACTATTCGCGTTAGTAGCATTATCAGGAATGCTGTTTTTTATGGCATCAAACGCTGTGGTTGCACAAACTGATACTGCTGCACAAGACACTGCTGTTCAGGAAGAACAAGTTGAGTTGCCTGCTGATCCTATTGAAGAAAGAGCTGCTGTTACTGAAGAAGGCCAATCCTTACACAGCCAGTTGAAACAAAAGTTTATTGAAGGTAATCCAACCTTTATGTCATTTGTTTTAATTACATTAATCCTGGGCCTTGCATTTGCAATTGAAAGAGTTCTTTATCTGAATCTTGCGACAAGTAATACCAAGAAATTGCTGGCGGATGTTGAACAGGCACTTGAAAGTGGCGGTATTGAAGCGGCAAAAGATGTTTGCCGTAAAACCCGTGGACCGGTAGCCAGTATATTTTATCAAGGGCTTGACAGAGCTGATCATGGTATAGATGTTGTTGAAAAATCAATCATTTCATATGGTGGAGTTCAGGCTGGACTTCTTGAAAGAGGGTTAAGCTGGATTGCACTGTTCATTGCTCTTGCTCCAATGCTTGGGTTTATGGGTACAGTAATTGGGATGATTAGCGCATTCGATGCTATTGAAGTTGCTGGTGATATTTCCCCCTCACTCGTTGCAGGTGGTATTAAAGTTGCTTTGATTACAACTGTTTCCGGTTTGGTAGTGGCTATCATTTTACAAATTTTTTATAACTACTGTGTTGCAAAAATTGATGGCATCATCAACAATATGGAAGATGCATCCATTTCGTTACTAGATTTACTTGTAAAACATAACTTGAAAAGATAAGAGACTATGGATAAAGCAGGAAAAATAGTTACTATCCTATTATGGGTTCTGCTCATTATATCAGCCGTTCTCGTCATTTCTATGATGGTGAATATCAGTGAGAACGAAGCTGACCCAACTATGGGAAGTTGGATTAACTCCAACCTGATATGGGCCTATGTATTAATGGTTATCGGAGCTGGTATTGCAATTCTTGCAGGAATTTACCATATGGTTACCGACATTAAAGCAGCCAAGAAAGGGCTTATTTCACTGGTCTTTCTCGCTGCAATAGCCATTGTTTCTTATTTACTTGCTTCTGATCAAATTCCACAATTTGTCGGAGCGCAACGGTTTATTAATGAAGGTATTCTTACCCCACAAGTAGCGAGATTAGTGGATGCAGGCTTGTATGCTACCTATATCTTACTGGGTTTGGCAGTACTTTCAATTGTTCTTGCACCGGTTAACCGGTTATTTAAGTAGTTTATTCCGTGGAATTTAACAGGAAAATATATTATGGCTAAGAAAATACCTGAAATACCTTCCGCATCATTGGCTGATATCGCCTTTATGCTTTTGATCTTTTTCCTGGTGACAACCACGATGGACGTTGACAGCGGTTTGGAAAGAAGACTTCCACAATGGGTTCCGCCTGAAGAACTTGAGGACGATCAACAGATCAAGGAACGTAACGTGTTTGTTGTGCTGGTTAATCGGAACAACGAATTATTGGTGGAAAATGAATATGAAAGCCTTGATAATTTACGTGAAAGAACCAAGGAATTTATGGCTAACCCTTATAATGATGATGATTTGCCTGAAAAAGAACCCACACAGGTGCCTTTCTTTGGTGAGGTTATGGTTACAAAAGGGGTAATTTCATTACGTAATGACCTTGATACAAGGTATGGAATGTACATCGCTGTTCAAAACGAACTGGTTGCTGCCATTAATGAGTTAAGAGAAGAGCTTGCAAGACAGGAATTTGGAAAATCTTACAATGATCTTGAAAAGGACCAGAAAGATGCAATTCGTGAAATATATCCTTCCAGAATATCGGAAGCAGAACCAAAAAAGGTTGGAGGAAATTAATTATGAGTAAGTTCAGAAAAAAAGGAGGGAAAGAACTTCCTCCCATTTCAACAGCTTCATTGCCTGATATCGTTTTTATGTTGTTGTTTTTTTTCATGGTTAGTACAACCATGCGGGAAGTAACATTTATGGTAGAGATAAAGCTTCCAACTGCCACAGAGTTAACGAAACTTGAGAAAAAATCGTTAGTCAGCTATATATACGTGGGAGAACCTTTGGCACAGTATCAGAAAACTTTTGGGGTTTCTTCCCGTATTCAGCTCAATGATCAATTTGCTAATGTTAGCGATATACAGGACTATGTTATTGCTGAAAGAGAAGCTCGTGCTGAGGAAGAAAGACCTCATATGATTACTTCGCTGAAAGTTGATGAAAATACCAAGATGGGTATTGTAACTGATATTAAGCAGGAATTGAGAAAGTCAGCTGCATTGCATATCAATTATTCATCCAGACAACAAGTAGAGCGGTAAATTAATTATCAAAAAATAAAAAAAAGGAAGCCGAAGGCTTCCTTTTTTTTTACGTTAATTATCTGATTTCTTAATCTGCAGATTCAGTTCATCCAGTTGTTCTTTTGCAATAGGAGCTGGTGAGTCATTCATAACATCTCTTCCGGAATTATTTTTAGGAAAAGCAATAACATCGCGTATGGAATCGATTCCGGCAAATAGTGATACCAGCCGGTCAAATCCAAAAGCAATACCTGCATGAGGAGGAGCTCCATATTTAAATGCATTCATCAGAAATCCAAATTGGGCTTTTGCCTGCTCAGGTGTAAATCCTAATATATCAAACATCTTTGCCTGCAGTTCCGAATTGAAAATACGTACAGAACCTCCTCCAATTTCCACACCATTAATGACAAGGTCGTAAGCATTGGCACGAACTTTCTCCGGTTCTGAATCGAGAGATGGAATATCTTCTGGTTTTGGTGATGTGAAGGGATGGTGCATGGCAAAAAAACGTTGGATTTCTTCATCCCATTCAAGCAATGGAAAATCAACCACCCATAAAGGCTTAAATACCTCTTTCCCCCGGAGTCCAAGACGATTTCCCATTTCAAGACGCAATTCACCCAAAGCTTTCAACGTTTGATTTCTTTCGCCTGAAAGAACAAGCATTAAATCACCTGGTTCTGATTTCAATAATTTAGCCCAAAGTTTTAAATCTTCCTGAGAGTAATATTTGTCTACTGATGATTTAAAGCTTCCATCTTCATTATATTTTATAAAAACCAAACCTTTAGATCCAATCTGAGGCCGTTTAACCCATTCTGTCAATTCATCAGTTTGTTTTCGTGAATAGCCAGCACAACCTTTAACATTTATACCTCCACTATATTCTGCGGAGTTAAAAACAGGAAAATCTTTTCCCTTAACCAAATTTGTAAGTTCTTTCAACTGCATTTCAAAACGAATATCTGGTTTATCGGAACCATATTTTTCCATCGCTTCATTAAATGCCATCCGGGGAAAATCATCTATTTCGATGTTAAGTACATCCTTAAACACAAAACGTGTAAGACCTTCAAAGGTATTCAGTACATCATCCTGTTCAACAAAGGACATTTCGCAGTCGATTTGCGTAAATTCTGGCTGACGGTCCGCACGGAGATCTTCATCCCTGAAGCATTTTACTATCTGGAAGTATTTGTCAAAGCCGGCAACCATTAACAACTGTTTAAATATCTGGGGTGATTGTGGTAAAGCGTAAAATTCACCGGGATTCATTCGGGAAGGTACAACAAAATCACGGGCTCCCTCGGGCGTTGATTTTATTAATACAGGTGTTTCGGTTTCAATAAAATTGTTGGAAGTAAGGTATGAGCGAACAGAATGAGCCATACGTGCCCGTAATTCAAGGTTTTTCCTCACAGCACTCCTTCTTAAATCGAGATAGCGGTATTTCATTCTCAATTCATCACCGCCATCTGTATCATCCTGAATGGTGAATGGTGGGACTGCTGAGGAACTCAGAATTTTTACTTCTGTCAAGGCAATTTCAATGTCACCGGTCGAAAGATTTTTATTTTTACTCGATCTTTCCCTGACAATACCGGTGGCCTGGATAACAAACTCTCTTCCCGTTTTTTCGATATTGGATATTACTTCATCAGATGTTTTTTCATCGGTAACTAACTGAGTTATGCCATAACGGTCCCGTAAGTCGATAAACGACATTGCACCCAGATCCCTGACCCGCTGAACCCATCCTGCCAGTTGAACCTTCCGGCCAATATGTTCAGTTCTTAATTCTCCACACGTATGTGTTCTGTACATAAAATACTTTTTTTTGATTTGATTGCGAAAATAAGAAGAATTTAGCAATTTCGTCCCTTTAAATGAGTTGCTTTAAAATATAAGGATGATTGAACCTTTTAGTGATGAATATTTTATGAAAAAAGCGTTTGCAGAAGCGCTTTTAGCTTACGACAAGGAAGAAGTACCTGTGGGGGCTGTTGTTGTTGCAAACAGAAAAATAATTGCCCGTGCCCATAACTTGACGGAAACCTTGAATGATGTTACTGCCCATGCTGAAATGCAGGCTATTACTGCAGCAGCCAATTTTGCAGGTGGAAAATATTTAAACGACTGTACCCTGTATGTAACTCTTGAACCTTGTTCTATGTGTGCCGGTGCAATTGGGTGGGCTCAATTTGGCAAGCTGGTTTTTGGTGCCACTGATCATAAAAAAGGTTATCGGATCTATGCTCCGGATGTCTTGCATTCAAAAACTAAAGTAATCCATGGAATTCTTCGGGAGGAATGTTCAGAGCTATTACAGGATTTTTTTAGAAATAAAAGATAAATTGTTTATTAACCTGACTATTACAGGGCTAACAAATAACTGACATAATAAGAATCTCGTTTAAATAAGTAAATACCAGAAATTTTCTGACTTCTTTAAAACTTAGTTTGATTTTAGTTATGTATTTATTGAATATCAACCCGAAAACCTGTTTTTTCCAAATCTTTCCAAAAACCAGGATATGATTTTGTAACCACCATCGGATCAGTAATTTCAAGGCTATAGTCTGATAGAGCCATTGGTGCAAAAGCCAGTGCCATTCTATGATCGTGATAAGTATTAATGTGCGGGATTCTTTCAGCATCTGATGCATTTATTGTTCCATCCCAATTTAATTCTCCTTCAGTAGGTTCATATAATGTGGCACCAAACTTTGCCAGCTCATTCTGAAGTGCAGTAATACGATCGGTTTCTTTGATTTTTAAAGTTCTAAGCCCTGAAAAGTGAAAGGGGATTTTTTTTGCTACACAAAGGCAGGCCATCGTTTGGGCAATATCCGGGTTTTCAATAAAATTGAGAATCACTTTTTTAGGTTTGGTGATTTCATATTTTGAAAGTAAAACACCATCTTTTTTTTGTTCTGAATGTATACCAAATGTTTCAAACCAGCCTGCAATTTTAGCATCAC
Organism: Mariniphaga sp.; assembly: GCA_041642235.1. Lineage (GTDB taxonomy): Bacteria > Bacteroidota > Bacteroidia > Bacteroidales > Prolixibacteraceae > Mariniphaga. Next base: position 8,763 of record JBEPWX010000031.1, on the reverse strand, counting down.
CCTGCAGGCTGTCAAGTTGAAGGTTTTCAAGGAACAAACTTCCGCTTTCAGCCAGCGCCAGCATCTGGTACCAGTATGAAGCTGCTGACCAGTCGGATTCAACTGTAAACTCTTTAATAAGATAATCTTGTTCAGGAACAGTTATCGTGTTTCCTTCCCATTTGTACCGGATACCGAAGTATTCCATTAATTTCAATGTTAAGCGAATATATGTGCGGGATGTAATTTCACCTCTTAGTTTTAATATAAGTCCATTTTCAATGGCAGGTGCAATCATCAGCAAAGCAGAAATGTATTGACTTGAAATACCGCCCTCAAGTTCCAATGTTTTGCCTTTCAGGTGCGAACCAAAAATTTTCAGTGGCGGATAACCCTTCTTTTCTTTATATTCAATACAGGCACCCAACAGATTAAGTGCATCAACCAAAATTCCAATGGGACGTTGCTTCATTCTCTCGGAACCTGTTAATTCCCATTCACCGGTAATTTTTGATAAAAAGGCGGTAAGAAACCGCATGGCTGTGCCTGCATGTCCAATATCAAAAGTATGTTTGTTTGAAAATAAAGCTTTCCTTAAAACCTGAGTATCATCAGAGTCTGATAAATTTCTTATTTGGTATGGGTTGAAGCTAAGAGCATTAATAATAAGTACCCGGTTGCTGATACTTTTTGATGCAGGAAGTATGATGTTTCCTGTAATTGTTTTTTGTTGGGCCGAAATCCTATAATTCATTCTTAATCAATGTTTCGGAAATAATTAAAAGCTTCAAATATCAGCTGCTTATCACAATCCTGGTTTATTTCTGCCTGGCCCTCATTCGACAAAAGCGTAAAATTTATTCTACCCGATTCATTTTTCTTATCATGAACCATAAATTCATAAAGCCGTTCAAAATCAGTTCCGGAAATTTCAAATTTTCCATATATGTCATTTAACCAACGACTAATTTCTGTGCATTTATCCATAGGATAACTGCATTTTCTAGCAGATAAATGCAGCTCTGCAATCATACCCCAGGCTACTGCAAAGCCATGCAGCACCGGCCGTTTCTGTTCCATGGCAAGGCTTTCAAAAGCATGTCCCGCAGTGTGTCCAAAATTCAGAGCTTTTCTGATATTCTTCTCTGTTGGGTCATTATTTACAAAATATTCTTTTACTTCTACAGAGTGGCGAATTATATTCCGAAGATTTAGATAATCAATATTTTCAATATTAAACTGTTTAAGCTCCTCAAAATGAGTAGGACTATGAATTAACCCATGCTTAATCATTTCAGCATAACCTGATAAAAAATTTTCCTTGTCAAGAGTTTTCAAATATTCAGTATTTATAATTACTGCTATTGGTTCCTGGAACGTTCCAATTTCATTTTTCAGTCCGTTGAAATTAATACCCGTTTTCCCTCCCACAGATGCATCTACCTGTGAAAGAAGAGTGGTTGGGATATTGAGAAAATCAATTCCGCGCTTGAATGTAGAAGCGGCAAACCCAGCCAAATCGGTGAGCATGCCTCCTCCCAAATTGATAAGTAATGATTTTCTGTCGGCTCCATTGTTTGAAAGGAATTCCCATATTTTCGCAACAGATTCAATTTTCTTATTTTCTTCCCCTGATGAGATAGAAATACTACTAACAATATTATTTTTCGCGGATTCTATAAGTTTTGAGCCCCATAACTTATTAACATTATCATCTGTTGCAAGAAATATTTTATCTTTATTGTAGTGTTTAATTTCAGTTATTAGATCCTGAAGGGGTGAATTAGTGTGAATTATTTTCGAATATATTTTTGATTTTCCCATAGTTAGCTGCTAAATTGCAGTAAAGTTACAATAAATTTGTTTTCTGTATTTAAGAGTGTTACCAGCTATTATAATTAACTGACAAAATTAAAGGAATGACCATTACGAACAGGAAGCAGACCATGTTTATACGTCGATTATTTTTTCTCGTTAGTCTATTTATTGCATTGGGGGCTCTTATTTTTTTCCTTTTTGATTATACGCTGTATGCAATTGGATTAGTAGGTGTGTTTGCATTATGGTTTCTTTTTTTTCAGGTTGCCGATTTCCAGTTTATAGAATTTAATGATTCCAATAATAAAATTTTATTACGTTATTACAAAGCTGTAAGATTTGGCAATACCAACTACAATTCTATTGAATTTCCACAATCTTTGTTGTATAAATTTCAATTTGAAAACTCACTTTTTGGAGAAATGACCGATTTAACCTTGATTATAAAAACCCGCCGGGGAATTGCTGAATACCCATCTGTAAGTTTAACAGCACTTTCCAAAGAGGAACGGAAAAAGTTGCAGGGAACGCTGCTTCGGATTATGGGAGTTTAAATCAGTTGATGATTATTTTGAGCCTGAATGAAAGATGAGCTGTTCTATAAAATTGCCCTGTCGCAGGTGCCTGGAATCGGTGGTGTGCTGGCAAGAAACCTGTTGGCATATACCGGCAGTGCAAAACAGGTTTTCACCGAATCATTTAATGCCCTTGTTAAAGTGCCGGGAATTGGGGAAGTAAATGCCAAACGCATAAAAAGCACTAAGATTTTTGAAAAAGCCGAAAAAGAATTGGCTTTTGTTAACAAGTACAACATTGATGTAAAGTTTTTTACTGATAAAAACTATCCGCGGAGACTGAAATCTTGCCCTGATGCTCCTATTGTCCTTTATTCAAAAGGAAATTTAATCCTGGATAAACAAAGAGTCGTTAGTATTGTCGGGACCAGGAATGCTACTGAATATGGAAAAACCATTTGTGAAAAACTTATTTGTGCATTTTCTGAAAGAAATTATGATGTTCTGATAGTAAGTGGTCTGGCATATGGCATTGATATTCATGCTCATAAAACAGCTTTAAGGTATAATCTTTCAACTGCAGGTGTTATTGGGCATGGACTGGATAAAATTTATCCTTCACTTCATGCTGATACAGCAAGAAAAATGCTGGATAATGGGGGTTTGGTAACTGATTTTGCAAGCGGTACAAAAATCGAACCTACCAATTTTATCAGGCGGAACCGAATTGTTGCAGGGTTGGCAGATGCTACTATAATAATAGAATCGGCTGAAAAAGGTGGGGCATTGATTACTGCAGAACTTGCTTCTTCCTACAACCGCGATGTTTTTGCATTTCCGGGAAGAGTAGACGAACCCTGGTCAAGAGGATGTAACCAGCTTATCAGATTAAACGGAGCCAGTCTGATTCAGGGAATTGACGACCTTGAATATTTTATGGGATGGGAATCATCTCAAAAGGAAAAAGTAATTCAATCGTCTTTATTCATGGATTTAACTCCGGATGAAGAAAAAATTGTTGATTTGCTTAGAAAAGAAGGTGAATTATTTATAGATCAGATTTCTTCGGAACTGAAACTGGCGGGAAGTAAAGTTTCTGCATTGTTGTTGAATATGGAATTTAAAAATCTTTTGGTGGTTATGCCCGGTAAAATGTACAAGCTCCGTTAGAAATTTAATTCGGGCACCTGGTTCTAATTTATTAAAAGATTCTGTTTTATTCTTAATATCATTATAATTGGCAAGGCAGCATATCTTATTTCATTGATAGAATTCATTCTACATAATTTTCCTTACACTTTTGCTATTTTTGCACCATGAATAAAACATTTGAGGAACTGAAAGTTGCGAAATCGATTCTGAAATCTCTTGAGGATATCGGCTTTAAAACTCCAACTCCTATACAGCAGGAAGCTATACCGAAGATTAATTCAGGGGTTAATATAGTGGGTGTAGCACAAACTGGTACTGGAAAAACGGCTGCTTATTTGTTGCCGTTGCTTTCAAAACTTCAGAAACCTGAAGGAAAGGATCCTCGGGCGGTTGTATTAGTGCCTACCCGTGAACTGTCTGTACAGGTAGGGGAAGATGTGAGGGAATTAACTGAAAGATCTGAACTAAGACACGCAGCAGTTTTTGGTGGAGTAGGATGGACCAAACATGCAGAACTTATTGTTCAGGGAATTGATATTCTTGTTGCAACCCCAGGCCGGCTAATGGATTTATACCAGCAAGGTGCACTTTCTTTAAAAAAGGTAAAATACCTGGTTATTGATGAGGCAGATCGTATGCTTGATATGGGATTCCTTCCGCAACTCCGTAAGCTTTTTGAAGTACTTCCTCCAAAGCGTCAGAATCTTCTTTTTTCAGCCACATTTTCAAGTGGAGTAGAACAGTTGGTAGAAGAATTTCTCGATTTTTATGAGAAGCTTGAAATTTCTCCTTCAGCAACGCCTGTTCAGGAAGTAAATCAAATTGCATATAAAGTACCAAATTTTCGCACTAAATTAAAGTTATTGCAACATCTTCTCAGCAATGAAGAAATTTTTTCTCGGGTGGTGATATTTGTTAAAACAAAAGATCATGCTGACAGTGTTTTTAAGGTAGTGCAGCGAAAAGCAGAAGGTGAAATACGGATACTTCATTCGAATAAAGGACAAAGCGCCCGGTTAAATGCTATACAGGCATTTAAAAATGGTGAGATTCGCATCCTTATTACCACCGATGTTTCTGCTCGCGGAATGGATGTAAGCATGATAACACATGTTATTAATTTTGATGTACCTCCCAACTATGAAGACTATGTGCATCGTATTGGCCGAACTGCCCGGGCAGGTAATAAAGGAGATGCCCTAACCTTTGTCGATCCTTCGGAAGAGTGGCATTGGAAAAAAATTGAGGAGTTAATACGTACAAAAATTCCTTTGAAGGATATTCCACAGGGCGTGGAACTAATTGAAACTACTTTCGAAGAGCGACAATTGCAGTTACGTGAAATTGACCGGCAGCGGAAAATTGATGATCCCACATATCAAGGTGCATTCCATCAAAAGAAACGAAGAGATAAATCGAACCGCTCATTTAAAGATAAATTTAAACGTACAAAAACTCCTCAGAATAAATTAAAAAGAAGAAAATAAATTCACTGGAGATTTTTTTAATACTCTTGAAAGCTTTTATTACAGTGGAAGTAAAATGTCAAGCTTTTTAAAAAGTTGATTTTTCTGGGATATCAATTGATTATAAATTTCTTTTTTCAACCATTTTAACTTCTGAAGCCTCATTAATCCAAAGGTTTTCCTAAGAAGAATATACCAGTTAAAAGCCAGCTTTCCGGCAAAAGGTAAACTGATTATTACGACTATTACAATGAATAAAGGAATCAGCATAGACATAATAAGTGCCAGGATGAGATAATACAAAGGGAAAAGAATAATTCCTGCAACCAGAAAAAACGAACTCCAAAATGACTTATCTTTTATCTTTTTCCTGACAATTCTATCAACCAGGAAGAAAGGAATGGCATTAAAAATAAACCCAAAAATAAACAGAGGGAAACCTGCCAGTAACAACAATGCATTGGATGTAATTTTCCAAAGAAGGTGTTCATTGTATAAGACTACCCAACTTCTTAATCCAAGGAGCTTAATTTGCCTGTAATAATCATTGGCCAGAGAAACTACTTGTGCTGATTCTTCCGGAAAATTTCTCTCCATATTATCAAGCATTTTTACAAGATGCTGATCTGATTTAAAAAGATGGATGGTTGTAATTTTTTTTCCCTGGCGTAACAGGAAATATTTTCCATACAATTCCCTGATACGTTCAAAATCTTCGTAATACTTTTTGCTTTTTATGTTGATGATAAGAGGAAGCAAGGCATTGTACAGGTCTTTTTTTAAAGCCACTGTGGCAGCATTTATATTATCTGCCAATGTACTTAAATAATTATTAACCGGAATTGGTTCTCCGAATTGAATAATGAGTGTTCGGTTAAATTTCCAGTAATGGCTGTAATAAATTCCTATGGGGATGATTTGAATATCCAGTTTATTTCCTGTTTGTTCTTCAGCCATAAAAACAATGCGTGGCACTGCTTTCTTATGCATCATCATTTGTCTTTTAAAGGTATGTGCTGCTTCGGGGAACAGGGCAAGTGCAGAATTGTTTTGCAGTACTTTTATTGAAACTAAAAAGGTATCCTGGTTTTTATCAAGGTTTTCTTTTCCATCGCGCAGGCGATAAACCGGAACAATTTTCATGAATCTAAGAATGGAGTCAACTAGTTTGTGTTTTCCAAAAATATCGGCACGGGCCAGCCAAACGGGTTGATAACGGGTATTAAGCAGCACGGCTAATGGATCACTTACTGCATTCTGGTGGTTTGGTGCAAACACTATGGGTTTGTTCTTAGGAATTTTTTCTTTTCCGGTAACAATGGTTTTTTTTAGTATTAGCCAACTGGCAAAACGTACATATTGCTTAAGAAACCAGTATCCTAATGACCATTTTTCGTACTTCATTACACGGCTGGCTGATAAACCTTTTTTCTCGACCACAGCCAGGAAATTCCAAGACCACTCAAAATATGCCATACTCCCCACCATGCGGCAATTACAGTCATCCCGCCCAATTCCAGATCAGGTGGGAAAATTTTCGGATTGAACATGAGTACCAGTGCCAGACCTGAATTTTGAATTCCTGTTTCAATAGTAATACTTCTTCTGTCGGTTTGTGGTAATTTCATTAGAGAACTCACTGTAAATCCGGTTCCCAATGCAAGGGCATTATGGATTAATACTATAAGAAATACTACCTGAATAACCCGAAGAAAATTGTTGAAATTGGCAGATAACAAAATAATGACAAAACCAATAAATATAATAATGGAAAGCTGGCGGATAGGTTTTTTTATTCGTTGAGTAACTTTAGGAAAGTATTGAGAAAAGATAAGCCCTAATATTACCGGGATTCCCAAAAGTATAATCACTGTTTGTACCATTTGCAAAAAGTCAATTTCAATAGGTACAAGGTAACTTCCTGAACCAATTGCATTGTAGTGGTTGAGGTAAAGCTTTCCCCAAAGGGCAAAATTTAGTGGTGTCATAAAAGTAGCAGCCAGTGTGGCTACTGCAGTTAAACTTACCGATAAGGCAACATTTCCTTTTGCCATTGCACTCATAAAATTTGATATGTTTCCTCCGGGGCAAGCCGCAATTAAAATCATTCCCAGGGCTACAGTAGGAGTAGGATTCAGCATCAGAATAAACGCATAGGTGATGACCGGGAGCAATATGAATTGCGAAATAACACCTATAACAGCCGATTTCGGCTTCATAATGACATCTTTAAAATGTTGCCATTTTATGTCAAGTGCCACACCAAACATGATAAAGGCAATGGTTACATTCAGCGCAAACAGTCCTGAGGCAGAGAAATTTAATCTCACATGATCGAGTACCTCCAGCGCTTCTTTCATGATTTATGTAATTAAAATTGACCCGAAAATAGAAAAACAAATGGAAATTTCAAAAAAACAGGTTTATTAGGAATTGGAAAATTTTTATCTCTTGAACTAATTGCTGCTTAATAAAAAACGTCAGTTTGGAAAAAGAGACTGACGTTTTCTAAAAAATAGAAAATAATGTATTTATTTAATCAACAATTTTTTTATGCGTTTTTGAATATCCGTGTTATCCATAATACCGGTAAATTCCGGGGCGCCCGGACCATATGCCATAACCGGTACCATAATACCGGTATGCCCGCCTGTCGTGAATTCTCCTTTTACCATCCCGGTATCATAATCTCCCCCCAAAATTGTCATTCCGCCTGTTTCATGGTCAGATGTTACCACAACAAGGGTTTCTTTATTTTTGGAAGCAAATTCCAATGCTTTCCCTATAGCCCGGTCCACATCGAGCATATCTTCTACTACATGAATGGTGCTTCCTGCATGGGCACCCCAGTCTATCTGGGAACCTTCCACCATCAAAAAGAATCCTTTTTTGTTGTTACTTAAAATGTTGATAGCAGTACTTGTTGCAATTGGCAGCATATCTTCACGTTCCTTTAGTCTTCCGGTGGCTCCTTCTGCAGTGAGTCCGGCCAGCTTACCATTACTGACGTTTTTGATGTCGTTAATGTTCCGTTCCACTCTGTAGCCTTTTTCTTTCAACTCATCAACAAGATTTCGGGCATCTTTGCGTTCAGTGAAATGGGTATAGCCTCCGCCAATAAACACATCAATATCGGTTTTTAGGAAGTCAGCTGCAATTTCTTCATACATGTTCCGGCTTTCCTGGTGAGCAATAAATGATGCAGGTGTAGCATGGGTAATGGTTGAAGTTGAAACTAATCCTGTTGCCAGTCCTTTATTTTCCGCCTCTTCCAATATCGTTGTGAGCGGTTTTTTGTTTACGTCTACACCGATTGCTCCATTATACGTTTTTGTGCCTGTAGCTAAAGCAGTACCACCTGCAGCCGAGTCGGTTGTGTATTTATCGGCTGAGTGAGTCTTTGAGAATCCCATATGTTTAAAATTCTCAAGAAAGAGTTTTCCTCTATTGGCTGTAAGGGCAGCATGCATATGTGGAAGACTCATTCCGTCAACAATGAAAAGAACAACATTTTTAGGTTTATTTCCCTTGAATTTTGAAGAAAAAATCTTCACCTCATGTGCCTGTCCCCCTGTGTAAATTTTTTCATTTACTTCAGCATTTTCATTTGGGTTATTATCTTGGGCTATTGATGAAAGCCCGCTAAATAAGAAAATAAGAAGAATGATTAACTTTTGTGTCATTGCTATTTAAATTTTTTATTTTCCTGCAAAATAAGCATAAATTAAGATGTTCCGGGGCAGAAAAGATAAAAAATACTAATAATAGAATTAAAGCTATGCAAATTTTTCAAGTTCTGCTTTATTATAACCTGCATTTAATTCAAAAGTAGT
>JBEPWX010000030.1:0-14149 GCA_041642235.1 Mariniphaga sp. | reverse complement strand
CTCAGCAACAAAGGAAAAATAACGGCTTTATTAATATATGCACTAACAGCAGTCATATTAGTAATAGGTTATTACAATGCCAGGGTACCAGTGGTCAGGCAGGTTACCTTTCAATTGAATAAGCCCTTGCCTAAAGAGGTATTTAAAATAGTTCTGGTTTCCGATATACATCTGGGTATGACCATTTCCAATGGGAAACTTAAAAAAATGGTAACCCTTGTAAATGAGCAAAAAGCCGATCTTGTTTTGCTTGCAGGTGATGTTTTTGATGAAGATTTAGGTCCGGTAATCCAAAACAATATGGGTGATTTGCTAAAGAATCTTCAGGCAAAATTTGGAGTTTATGCCATTTTAGGAAATCATGAATATTACGGAAATGCCGGTAAGGCAGAGCAATATCTTGAGGATCATCAAATCACAGTACTTCGCGACAGCGTTGCTGTGCTCCCAAATGATATTTCCATTATTGGCCGGGAAGATCTAACCTATGAAAGAATGAGTGGCAAATCACGTGAACCGCTGGAAAAACTGATTGAAGGAATCAACAGGAGCAATGCTATAATCTTAATGGATCATCAACCCAATAATCTGGACGATGCTGTTTCAAATCATATAGATTTGCAGGTATCGGGGCATACACATAATGGCCAGATGTGGCCATTCAATTACATTACCAGGGCAATTTTTGATATTAGCCAAGGTTATGGTCGAATAAACAATACCCATTTTTATATTTCATCGGGCTACGGTACCTGGGGCCCACCAATACGAACCAACAGCCGTTCGGAAATTATTGTACTGCATGTAACAGGAAATAATAATTGATTTTTTTATTTCCCGGGAAAAACCAATATAAATTGACCAGGTAATTTTTAAAATTAAAAAATCAAATAATGACACCTCTGATTAGTCTGATAATCATTTTTACGTTTTCGGTATTGATTACCAAAATAGCAACTGAGGCTTTAATTCATACCGGTTTGTCAAAACAAATTGCAAAATTTCAGTCCCGATCAGCCTTTACTGGTGTAGGATTTACTACGAAGGAAGCCGAACATATTGTTAATCATCCGGTACGAAGAAGAATAATAATGTCACTGATGTTTATTGGTAATGTTGGTATAATTTCAGCAGTTGCTTCTCTTATGCTCACATTTATTGACACCAGCAATAGCTTTAAAGACAATGCACTTCGCATTGGCATTATTATAGCAAGCCTGGTTTTGCTTTGGCTTTTATCAAAAAGCAAATGGTTAAACACTGTCCTTGTAAAAATTATTAAAAAAGCATTGCAACAGTTTACCAGTCTAAAAATAAGAGACTATGTGGAACTACTTGATTTAACGGGGAAATATGAAATTAGCGTTATTGAAGTAAAGGAAGGCGACTGGATTGCGGACCGGACTCTAAATGCATTGCAGTTGTGGGATGAAGGTGTTAATTTAATCGGGGTGAAACGGAAAAATGGTGCATATATTGGTATTCCTCAACATGAAACCAAAATAACAACCGGCGATCAACTTGTTCTGTACGGACGAAAAAATACGCTGAAAAATCTTGAGCAGCGGAAACAGGATTTAATAGGAGAACAGGAACATAAAAAAGCAATGGAAGAACAAACCAGGGAAAAGGAAAAACAACAGAAAGAGGATTCAAAATCAAAACAGGATTCTACTGCGAATTAAAAGCATACAGGTTAAAAAAAACTCATATATTTTATCCGGAAATGGAAATGAAAGCATCATGATTCTTTAAATTCACAAGGTTAGCACTAAAGTTTAATTAAATTTCAGATAAATAAAATAGCAGGAGCGGAAAACTACTCCCATCTATCAGGCAGGTTTTTAGGCTGTATCCAGGCTATACTAAATTAATCTCAACTTCGGATCAACTTCGCATTAAATTCGCATTAAATTCGCGAAATTGTGAATTTGATGCGAATTTGATGCGAAGTTAATATAGACAAAATATGACCCTATAATAATCCCGATAGAATTTGGTATTTCAAAAATTTGATACCTGTTATGGCAGCTAACAGGGGAAATTGTACTTTCTTGCCTGATTTATGGATTATTTTTATGAGCGGCAGGAAACAAATGAGCGGCAGGTTATATGTGGGATGGTGAAATTAATAAATGAACAAATAGTCAAATTGTGAGATGGTATATAGTTTTTCAGAAGACTATAAATACATTTTTCCAGTCACCTGCCAAAATTCATCAGGAAAGAGCAATTGATGTTTACGTAAAAACTTTCTTCGGATTTAATTTTAAATTTAAAAAACCTTGAAATCGGGTCATTGAGAACATTAAACGCCTATGAAATATTACATTTGCAAAAAATAACTTAAAATGGGATTACATGTTCACCCTAATGCCAGGGCTCTTATATTCGACCTCGATGGCACACTTTCAAACTCCTTACCGGTGCATATTGCAACCTGGAATAAGATTGGTGCTTTATACGGATTCAAATTCGATCCAAAAATTTTATTTGAATTAACCGGCAGGCCAACTATTGAATTTGCCAGGCGACTTGTTGAACAATATGGATTAACTGTTTCACCGGAAGAGATTGTAAGATTAAAGCAAACCTCCTTCTGGGATTCATCTGAGCTTTTAAAACCTGTAGAAGAGATTACAGCCATTGTAAAGGCCTACCATAAAAAGTTTCCTATGTCAGTAGGTACCGGAGCCAGCCGCAGGAGTGCTGAAGTACAGCTTAAGGCACTTGAACTTGAACAGTACTTTGATTTTATTGTATCGGCAGAGGATGTTACAAAGCATAAACCTGAACCTGACACCTTTCTGGAATGTGCCCGGTTAATGAAGGTAGAACCTTCGGTTTGTCAGGTATTTGAAGATGGTGATCTGGGAATTACGGCAGCCAAAAAAGCAGGCATGATGGTGACTGATATCCGCCCACACATTAATTATGGCGAATGGATGCATTCCTGATTGCTTTTGAAACCGTTTTACCACTTTTCCTGGTCATTTTTACCGGCTTTTTCTTTTCAAAGGCAGGTACAGCCACAGTTCAATGGGTTGATATCCTAAATAAATATGCCTTGTGGATTGGGTTTCCGGCCCTGGTAATAGTTTCACTTATGCAACTCCAGTCGGAATTGAAAGAATATTTGCCACTAATTCTTCTAAATTCAGCCTATATTATCGGCAGCATGTTGCTGTCATATCCTCTGTCGTGGTTATTTCGCCTTCCGGTAAATATTAAAAAAGCACTATTTCTAATTCTGCCTTTTGGCAATGTAGCTTATTTGGGCATTCCAATTTTGGAAAATGCATATGGGAATGAAATCTTACCGGTTGCAGCCATCCTTTCCGCAGTTTATGTTTTCTGGATGCTTACGTTGGCATTAACATTGATAGAGGTGCAGGAAAATAAGGTTATTGATATTGGCAAGCTAATTATAAGTCTGTTAAAAAACCCTTTACTATTGTCGGTAATTGTTGGAATCATCATTGTTTCCTTCAGGTTAACTGTTCCTGTTATATTGGATCAGACGCTTCGTTTTTTCTCACAATCGGTTACTGCCATCGTACTGTTTTCACTTGGGATATTTTTGGGCATGCAAAAAGCAGGTAATCTTCACGACTGGCTTCAGGTTTCCATTTATTCCTTTTTGTCAATGATATTACTGCCTGCAATTTTCTACACAGGGTTGCAGTTTTCGTCAATTCCCTCAGCAGAAATAAAGGCAAGCATACTTGAGGCTGCAATGCCACTGGGACTCACTCCGTATGCACTTTCGGTACAATACAATCTGGAATCAAAACTCTTTGCACGAATGGTTGTCTTCGCCACCCTGATATCCATAATCATATTGCCATTGTGGATTATGGTTCTTGGGTAATAACCCAAAAGGCCATCTGCCATTATGGAAGAGTAGAAAATTAACTTTTAACAGGTAATTCTATTTATTATACAAATTCGCAAGCTAAAAGTTGGGGTTATATTTATAACCGACAAACAATAAAAAAGGTATAAACAATTCCTCCTGCTCCGGCGATATTCTATAACTAATAAGCAAACAAAGGAAAGTCCTTCATGAGGATATTTACTTTTTCAGAAATCTTTTTAATCATTTTTTCATCCTCAATATTTGAAATAACATCATCAATAAGCTGGACAATAACCGGCATCAGGTCTTCTTTTACGCCGCGGGTTGTAATAGCAGGTGTTCCAACCCGCAGGCCCGAGGTTTGAAATGGCGAACGGCTATCAAATGGAACCATATTTTTATTGACCGTTATTTCAGCTTTTACGAGCGTATTTTCCACCTGTTTACCAGTAATATCCGGGAATTTGGTACGCAGGTCGATAAGCATAGAGTGGTTATCGGTTCCCCCTGAAATGACCTTGTAACCCAAATCCATGAATGACTGTGCCATTGTTCGGGCGTTATTCCTGACCTGTAGCTGATAATCCTTAAATTCAGGAGCAAGTGCTTCACCAAAAGCCACTGCTTTTGATGCTATAACATGTTCCAGGGGACCACCCTGTTGCCCGGGAAAAACAGAAGAATCGAACAGCGATGACATTTTTCTAACGACTCCCTTTTTAGTTGAAATACCCCATGGGTTTTCAAAGTCTTTTCCCATCAAAATGATTCCTCCCCGCGGGCCACGAAGGGTTTTGTGAGTTGTAGAAGTCACCACATGAGAGAACTCTACAGGGTTCTGAAGCAAATCGGCCGCAATTAATCCGGCTGGATGAGCCATATCTACCATCAGGAGTGCCCCTGTCCTGTCAGCAATTTCACGCATCCGCCGATAGTCCCATTCCCGGCTGTATGCCGAAGCACCTCCGATAATTAATTTAGGTTTATGTTTTAGAGCAAGTTCTTCCATTTCATCGTAATCAACCAGCCCGGTATCTTCTTTTACACGATATGCCACCGGATTATAAAGAATCCCTGAACTATTTACGGGTGAGCCATGAGAAAGATGCCCTCCATGTGAAAGGTCAAGGCCCATGAAAGTATCCCCCGGTTTTAGTATTACGCTTAAAACTGCGGCATTTGCCTGTGCACCTGAATGTGGTTGAACATTTGCCCATTCTGCATTATAAATCTGCCTGATGCGGTCGATGGCCAGTTGCTCAGTCATATCAACAAACTGACAACCTCCATAGTATCTGTGCCCGGGATATCCTTCGGCATATTTATTGGTCATTACCGACCCCATGGCTTCAAGTACCTGGTCGCTAACAAAATTCTCAGAGGCAATCAGCTCAATCCCACTTAGCTGACGCTCTTGTTCTTTTCTGATAATATCGAAAACCTTCGTATCTCTTTTCATTGAAGCATAAACTTAGAAATTCAGTCCAAAGGTAAAATATTTTAAATGAGTGCCCGGAAGTAAAACCACAGAAAAACTCACTATTTTTGAACAATTAATTTTAAATCAGATTTTATTAAATCTTCCACTAACAGGACGGTTGACTATCGACTGTTGCCAGAGCGGAAATAATTATTATATGGACACAGAAGAAAGGTCGGAATTAATTGAAACACGCCCATCGTTTCTAAGTGCATTATGCATATTAACTTTTATTGGCAGTACAATTGGGTTTAGCGGTCATTTTCTGGCATCGCTTTTTTTTGAAAGGTTTTCTCAAATTCTTGTTACTTATTCTTCGTGGCATTCCTCTGATGCTATATCTCCCTATTATTTTACCTTGTTAATGGTTTTCTTTGCAATATCACTAATTGGTGCAATCCGCATGTGGAAGCTTCACCGCGATGGGTTTTTTCTATATTTATTCTCGCAGATATCCATCCTTCTTATTCCTGTGATTTGGATAAACTGGAACGCATTTTCATACACCAATGCCATTTTCACAACTGTTTTTATTTTTGGTTATGCCCTAAACCTGAAGCACATGAATTAGGAAATTAATTATTCTGCAAATATTTTAAAATTCCTAAAATACTGGTGGGTAAATATAAAATCAACAAAAAATAAAAACATTGTTATTCTCATAATGTTACCTAAAATGAACCCATTCAATATATAAAAATGAAAAATAACATACTGATTTTTGATAAACGACCTGAAGGAATGCCGACTCCCGATTGCTTCCGCATGGACGTAACGACCGTTCAGGAGCCGGTATCAGGCGAAATTCTATTAAAAACCCGTTATATTTCAGTCGACCCATATTTGCGTGGCCGCATGCGTGAAGGAAAATCGTATGCAAAAAGTTTCGATCCGGGGGAACCAATGAAATCGGGTGCAATTGCAGAAGTAATCGAATCCCGGAATCCCGAATTTGAAAAGGGGGAGTATGTAAATGGAATATTAAACTGGGCGGAATATCAAATCAGTGATGGCAATGGATTGTTTAAAGTAGATCCCGATATTGCCCCATTGACTGCTTATATGGGAATACTGGGCAGGCCCGGACTTACAGCATATCTTGGCCTGATGGAAATTGGACGTCCGCAAGCAGGTGAAACGCTGGTTGTTTCCGGTGCAGCAGGTGCAGTGGGTACTGTGACAGGTCAGATAGGCAAGATAATGGGGTGCAGGGTTATTGGAATTGCCGGGAGCGATGAAAAAATACAGATGCTAAAGACTGATTTAGGATATGATGATGCCATTAATTATAAAACCACAAATAATGTGCGAAAGGCAATTAATGACATCTGTCCTTCAGGTGTTGATATCTATTTCGACAATGTGGGCGGGGAAATCTCAGATGGCGTTATCATGAACATTAATAAATTTGCACGTATTATTATATGCGGCGCCATCTCACAATACAATGATATACGTGCACCATCCGGTCCACGGTTACAATCGGTGCTTCTGGTAAACAGTGCACTGATGAAAGGATTTCTTGTGAACGACTACGCAGAAAAATTTCCTCACGCAATTGGTCAGCTGACCCATTGGCACCTTGAAGGGAGACTAAAAAATAAAGAAACAATTATTGAAGGATTCAGCAACCTCCCAAATGCATTTATCGGATTATTTAAAGGAATCAATCAAGGGAAGATGTTAGTTAAGGTATAGGTTTTCCCTCCTTCTTGCATACCAGGATAAGTAACCAAATGACTATTCAGCTCAAGTCACCTACATAAAGAAAATATGACCATTTGGGCTGCTATCCTTACACCTAACAAATAGATAATTTGTATTTAATTTACTTAATGAACAGAACTATCCTTCCAGTTCAATGACTTGATTAATTTATAGCTCCAGCAGCAGCTTCCCTGCATCTTTGCCACCGGTAAACATTCGGCCAGGATTTTCAATCAATTCTTTAATATTAACCAGGAATCCAACTGAATCTTTTCCATCGACAATCCGGTGGTCGTAAGATAATGCAACATACATCATTGGTCGGATAACCACCTGCCCGTTTAGGGCCACCGGACGATCCAAAATGTTGTGCATGCCGAGAATTCCTGACTGTGGAGGATTCAGAACAGGCGTCGAAAGCAGGGATCCAAACACACCACCATTGGTTATTGTAAAGGTTCCTCCGGTAAGTTCATCAACCGAAATCTTTTTATTACGTGCCTTTTCGGCCAATTCCTTTATTTCCAGTTCTATTTGTGCAATGGATTTACTTTCTGCATTTCGTACAATGGGTACCATAAGTCCTTTAGGTGTAGAAACAGCAATTCCCACATCGACAAATTGAGGAGAAAGAATTTCATCACCATCAATTTGTGCATTTACCATGGGATATGACTCCATAGCCAAAGCTACAGCCTTAGTGAAAAAAGACATAAATCCAACTTTGAAGCCATGCTTTTCAATAAATTCCTGTTGGTGGTTTTTTCGAAGTTCCATCAGATTGCTCATATCAATTTCATTGAAAGTAGTGAGCATGGCAGTTTCATTTTTAACTGCCACCAGCCGCTCGCTTAGCTTACGGCGCAATGATGACATCCTGCTTCGATCAATATCTCTTGTAATTTTACCAGGTTTTCCCATTGAAGAATCATCAGAGGGAGCTTTCAAAACTGCTGCCACTTCGTTTTTGCCAATACGCTTCAACCCATTAATAACATCCTCAACTGAAAGTCCGTGTTCCTTCATCAATTCTCTGGCGACCGGTGTAACTTTTACCTGCTCATATTCCGATTTTTCCCTCACCTCCTTATTCACAGGTTCTTCTTTAGGTGACTTTATTTCTTCAACAGGAGCATCTTTTTCAATTTCTTTTCCACTGTCTTCCTTTAAAGATTCCTTTTCTTTTTGTTTATCAGTAACAGGCATTTCTTCCAGTTCAACACTGGTATCAATGGTACATACCACCGCTCCCACCTCAATGGTTTCGCCCTCTGCAACTTTAATTTCAATTTTACCCGATTCATCTGCTACGATTGTCAGTGTGGCTTTATCGGACTCTATTTCTGCAATTTCCTGATCCTTTTCTACAACTGTACCATCTTCAACCAGCCATGCTCCTACTTCTACCTCTGTAATGGATTCGCCTGGACTTGGAACTTTTACTTCTACAATCATTTTTGATCTTTTTTATGAGGAAACGTATTCTTTTTTTTCAAAAACAGCGTTTATTATTTTTTCCTGGGCCTGAGAATGAATCTCTAATAACCCTACAGCAGGACTAGCACTTTCACCTCTTGAAATCAATTTAAATTTTAATGATGCAAGTTTCCTGTTAATAAATGGCCATGCCCCCATATTCTCGGGTTCATCCTGGGCCCAAAAAAGGTTACTGGTATTGTATTTTTTGAGAATTTGATCAATCTGCTCATTTGGGATGGGATGAATTTGCTCGAGGCGCACAATTGCAACATTCTCAATTCCATTTTCAAGTTTATGTTTCTCAAGAGAATAATAGAGCCTTCCGGAAGTAAAAACAACTTTTTCAACCAGATTAGGATCTGCCATAGGATCATCAATGACTTCATGAAATTTTCCTTTAGTGAATTCATTAATTTTTGAAACAACCTGCGGGTGTCGCAAAAGGCTTTTGGGAGTAAAGACAATAAGTGGCAACCGCATTTTCATTTTCACCTGGCGTCTAAGTAGGTGAAACATGTTTGCAGGAGTTGTTGGCACCACCACCTGAATGTTATTGTTTACTGATAATTCGAGAAAACGTTCTATGCGGCCGCTGGAATGTTCTGGCCCTTGTCCTTCATAACCATGGGGAAGAAACAATACCAGGTTGTTCATAAGGCCCCATTTCTCATATGCTGAAGTAATGTACTGGTCAATAACAACCTGTGCCACGTTGTTAAAATCACCAAACTGGGCTTCCCAAATAGTCAGTCCATTGGGCTGGGCCAGGGCATAACCGTATTCAAATCCCAGCACAGCATATTCCGAAAGCAACGAATTATAAACATACACAGGAGCCTGATTTTCTGAAATATGTTTTAACGGAAAATATTTTTCACCGGTTCCCTCCACAACAAAGGACGCGTGCCTGTGTGCAAAAGTTCCGCGTTCACTATCCTGTCCGCTTAACCTCACCGGATGCCCTTCATCTGCCAGAGTACCATAAGCTAATAACTCAGCCATAGCCCAATCGAGCTGGTCGTCGTGAATCATCATACGTCGATCGGATAAAATACGGTTGACTTTATTAAAAAAAACCAAATCTTCAGGCAAATGATTGATTTTTTCAGCAACGCGAACTAAATCGTCTCTTTTAACGGCAGTAGTAACAGATAATTCAAACGTAGATTTATTTGGCAGCTCATAAGAGGCATATTCATTCATAAGAAATTTGCGGATACTAAGCCGTTCAATTTTCTTTGAATCTTCAAATTTCTGTTCAAGAAAATTATTAAATTCTTTTATTTCCTTCCGAACATCTTCACGTGATATAATATTCAATTTTTCGAGCTTCCCGGCATATATGTCACGTGGATTAGGATGACTGGCGATTGCCTTATAAAGTACAGGCTGAGTAAATCTGGGTTCATCGCCTTCGTTGTGCCCATATTTTCTATAGCAAAGTATGTCGATAAAAACATCTGCATCAAACTTCTGCCTGAATTCCATTGCCAACTGGATTGTATAAACCAGTGCTTCCACATCATCGCCATTTACATGAAAGACAGGTGAACGGGTTACTTTAGCCACATCGGTACAGTAGGTACTGGAGCGGGCCTCCAGATAAGATGTAGTAAAACCGACCTGATTGTTAATTATCAGGTGAATGGTCCCACCAGTGCGATAACCGTCAAGTTGCGCCATCTGAATGGTTTCGTAGACAATACCCTGAGCCGCAATGGCAGCATCTCCATGAATAATAATACCTGCAGCTTTATTGTAATCGCATTTATAAACAGAATTTATCCGGGAGCGTACCATTCCCTGCACAATAGGCCCAACAGCCTCGAGGTGTGAAGGATTAGGCATAAGTCTTAATTTCACTTCTTTCCCAAAGTCGGTCATCACTTCATTTTCATATCCCAGATGATATTTAACATCACCATTCCAAATATCTTCTTCATATTCCTTCCCGTAAAATTCTTTAAATATCTTTTCGTAAGGTTTTTCAAGAATATTAGCAAGAATATTTAACCGGCCACGATGAGCCATGCCAATTATAAATTCCTCGATACCCAATTCAGCACCCCGTTCAATAATTGCATCGAGTGATGGTATTAAGCTTTCTGCTCCTTCAAGCGAGAACCTTTTTTGACCTACAAACTTCTTGTGAATAAAATTTTCAAATCCTACAGCCAATTTAAGATGATAAAAAATATCCTTTCGTTTTTCATGCGAAAGCTCTTGTGAGTTCCGAGTACTTTCCATTCTTTTCTTCAGCCACTGCAATACTTCTGGTTTTCGCATATAAATATACTCCACACCAATTGAGCTGCAATAAGTTGCCTCAAGATGTCCGATAATATCTTTCAGCTTTGCAGGTCCAATTCCTATATCACTACCTGCCTGAAAGGTTTTCTCCAGATCTTCTTTGCTAAGGCCGAAATTTTCGATATCAAGGGTAGGAACATATTGACGCCGTGCCCTGACCGGATTTGTTTTGGTAAACAAATGACCCCGTTGACGGTAACCATGAATCAGGCTTAAAACTGCAAATTCCTTATTAATTTCACCGGCCATTGCCATCGCCTGCCTCACAGGATAATTAGCACGGGCAAGTTCAAAACCTGCAAAAAAATGCTGCCAGCTTTTATCAAGGGAGTCAGGATCTTCAAGATATATTTGATACAGGTCATCAATTGCTGCCTGCTCTTGATTCCCTACTGATGAAAATTTATCCATTTTTAAGTTTAATAATGCTAATGAAAACAATGCACATTTTTGAATGTTTATCTTAATCCAGCCATTTATAACACAAAATTACCTTAATTTTGTTTCCAATCAGTGGGTAAATTCGATTATTATTCTTATGTAATTGGCATACAGGCAATAGTTACGGCACTATGCAGTTGCTCAAAATTATCTTTTTTATTAGCGATACTATCCAAAGCTACTAAAATAAACTACCATTTGCATTTTAAGCATTATCGAAAGTTTATCTTTATAAAATTATTAAACGATATAATTATAAAATGCGGTGAAAAATAAAAAGAAGGTTAATTTTTAGGTATCTGGAAGCAGGCGGTTAACCAAGGGGAAAGATGCTTATCAGAACAGAGAACTTAAAATTTGCAAATTAAATTATTCAAATATATAGTGCTTTCTAATTTTAGACTGAATATCCCAAACACACTCTAACCCGGCAGGAAAAATTAAATAATCTCCAGGTTTAACAGTAATGGAATCGAATTCAGAAACAATGGTAGCCAAACCTTCAATGATAAAACAATGTTCTGTTTTGTCGTAATACCATTCTATCTTATCTTCATCATGTTCCCATACCGGCCAGGAAAAGACTCCTGCTTCTTCCAGTTCTTCCTGCTCCGGTTGTTCAATCTCAATTCTCATTGCAGTGCTTTTTTGCAAAAATAAGAAAGAAACCTGATCTGATTACTTAATGTTCAAATAAAAAAAAAGAAATCAAAAAATTGTTTCACTCGCTCTGAATTATATCATGACCGGAATTATTTTATTCCACCTGATTCCAAAAAACTAAAGAGATCATTCTTAAACTCCATTTTTACCGACTCAGAATATGGAAAGCTGCCTTTTGCCTCTACAACACTTATCTAAAATGGGATAGAAGTTCATTAATTTGAATCCTGGTTGGTCATGTATAAAAAGTTTAAATGGTAAATAATTAAATCAACACAAAGAAAAATTGGAAAAATGATTTGAGAAAAGACAAATACAAACATAAGATCTTAATAATAAAACAAAACAAAATGAGGATATAATCGTTATTTATCATGTTAAGACGTAACCAAACTTTTTATTTACTCAAACGTATATACAAAAATCAGCATTAAGTTTGCACATTTAAATATCAGATCAGTTCCAAATACCACAAACGTTCTAATATTAAATTAGTTGGAATTAAGGAGGAAAGAAATAAAAAAAGAATATTAATTTTTGGAATGTAATAAGTATTTATTATAATTGCATCCGATTTTCAACAAATTCTCGTCTCCATTTTATTTTTCCACAATATTATCATTTAGTTTTAATAAGGATAAGAGAATAATACTTTATACAATGTACGACATTTTAGAATTGAACAAAAAACTTGTCCCTGAATTGCGTGATATAGCCAAGGGACTAAAAATTAAACGTGTAGAGGCCTATAAAAAACAAGATCTAATATATAAGATACTTGACACACAAGCTATACAGGAAGCAGAAAAAAAGGTAAAAAAAGATAGTCCACCTGAACAAAGCGAAAAAAAGGAGGAACGTTCTTCATTTAGAAACTTTTTGCGTAAAAAACAAGATACTGAAGAAACTCATAGTAGTGCAGAGAAACCATCTCACGGGAGACGTGAACGTCGAGACAGGATTGAACCTGTAACTAAGGCACAGCGCATGGAAGTTCAGGCAAAAAAACCAGAAATAAAAGAAAGTAACATTCAATCGAGGCAAGATCAGATTAGAGCCATTATTCAAGGATTTAATGAAAAGAATAAAGGCACTAAAAACGAAAGCAAAACAGAAGAGATACAACAACCTCAGCAAAATCAGCCTCAGCAGCAGCAAAAACAAAAAAATCAACATCAAAAACAAGAAAAAGAAAAAGCTGCTGATCAGAAAAAAGAAAGCACTCAAATTCCTTCACAACAACTTCCAAATAATAAAAAGAATGCGGGGCATTCCAAAGTTCAAAAAGAAAATAAGGAGCAGGAAAAACCTAAAATCCTAAAGAAAGACCATCGGGAAAACAGGTCACATCAGCAGAAACAAAATGGCAATCAGCATTCGGGAGGTCAATCTTCCGGAAACAGTAAATATTACGAATTTGACGGCATTGTAACTAATACCGGAGTTTTGGAAATTCTGCAGGACGGCTATGGATTTCTTCGTTCTTCCGATTTTAATTATTTGAATTCACCCGATGATGTTTATGTTTCACAATCACAGATAAAATTGTTTGGATTAAAAACAGGGGATACAGTCACCGGGACAGTAAGACCACCCAAAGAGGGTGAAAAATACTTTCCACTGATAAAAGTTCTTGAAATTAATGGCCGTAGTCCTCAGTATATTCGTGACAGGGTGCCATTTGATCATCTGACACCACTTTTCCCGGAAGAAAAGTTTGAGCTTACCGGCAATGGCCACGACAATATCTCAACCCGCGTAGTTGATATGTTTGCCCCAATTGGAAAAGGTCAGCGCGGGCTTATTGTAGCACAACCCAAAACAGGAAAAACCGTACTGTTAAAAGAAATTGCAAATGCCATTGCAGCAAATAATCCGGAAGTATACATGATCGTACTTCTGGTTGATGAACGCCCTGAAGAAGTTACCGATATGGCACGTAGTGTAAATGCTGAAGTAGTTTCCTCAACTTTTGATGAACCTGCCGAGAAACATGTTCGTGTTGCGAATATTGTTCTAGAAAAAGCCAAGCGTTTAGTTGAATGCGGTCATGATGTCGTAATTCTGCTAGATTCCATTACACGTCTTGCACGTGCATACAATACTGTCCAGCCTGCATCCGGAAAAGTTTTGTCAGGTGGAGTTGATGCAAACGCATTGCATAAACCCAAACGTTTCTTCGGTGCTGCCAGAAATATTGAGGAAGGTGG
>JBEPWX010000029.1:12732-14543 GCA_041642235.1 Mariniphaga sp. | reverse complement strand
GATGATTTTACCAGGCTTTTACCCATATATAAAGAAAGTGATCCATCGGTTGGCAATATGGTAAAATCTGATATGGATAATGCCATTATTAAAGCTTCAAAACTTATTGAAATCCATTCAATTACTGAAAAGCCCAAGCGAAAAAGGCGCAGAACGCGCCGGTATCAGGAATTTGCTTCACAAGAGGAATTTAATCCCTGGGTTGACGACAGTTATCTTTTAATGGGGAAAGCATGGTATTATCAACATAATTTCATGATGGCCATCGATAATCTGTCATATATTTCAAGAAAATATCCTGACGGAGATGCACGACATGAAGCCCAGATCTGGCTGATTCGGAGTTATACTGAACTCGACCGTTTTGCCGAAGCCTCAGAAGTAATACAAGCGGTACAAAACGATACTGATTTTCCAAGAAAACTGGAAAAAGATCTGGCAGAGGCTACTGCTTTTTTCTATATAAAGCAACAGGAATATGCCGAAGCCATAAAATTTATAGATATTGCCCTCAGTAAAATTCCCTGGAAAAAGCAGAAGGCAAGACTTCAGTATATAGAAGCTCAGCTATATGAAGAGCTTGACAAGCCGATGCTTGCCGCGGCTGCCTATAAAAAAGTTACACGGATGAACCCCGATTACAGGATGGCTTTTAATGCTAAAATTAAAGCTGCTGGTACTTTTTCGGGGGAAGGTGATTCAGAAAATGCAAAAAAAGAGCTGCGTAAAATGTTGCGCGATAAAAAGAATTTAGAATTTCGCGATCAGATATATTATGCCCTCGGAAATATATTTTATAGAGAAGGCGATAAGAATACTGCCATCGACAATTACCGCAGTTCAGTAGCCACAAGCTACAACAATCAGTTTCAAAGGGCACTTTCGGCAGTTACGCTGGCTGAAATTTATTTTGACCAACAAAATTATCGGGGCGCACAGGCATACTATGACAGTGCTATGATAATTATTGATGATACCTATCCAAATTATCAAAAGCTTTCTGCACAATACCGAAGCTTGACAAATTTGGTTGAGAACATTGTAGTTGTTGAACGTGAAGACAGTCTTCAGCGTATTGCGGCTTTGCCCGAGGTAGAACGGGAAGCTTTGATTGCCAGATTAATGAAGGAAGAACAGGAACGTCAGCGGCAAATGGAAAACATGGCGCTCCAGGGACAGCAACAACAAGGTTATTATCGCTCAAACCGATATCGGATGGGAATGGGAACTTCTGCCGGTGGCGGCGGAGGATGGTATTTCTACAACCCTCAAACCGTGGCCTACGGAAAAGTAACTTTCGAACAAAGGTGGGGTCAAAGAAAGCTTGAAGATAATTGGAGACGGTCGAATAAAAATACCGTTTCGATGGATGAAATGGATGAAATGGTTGAAGAAATTGACTCTTCCCAAATCATAGTCAGGGTTGAGGACCCGTTACAAAAATCATTTTACACACAGGATTTACCCCTGACCGATTCCATGATGAATCTGTCGCATGAAAGAATACGCGATGCTTTATACAATACCGGAAAAATCTATAAATCCGAATTTTCAAATTATCAGCGGTCAGCTGATGCTTTTCAGGAACTTTTAAAACGATACCCGGCTAATACTTACCAGCTATCAGCTTATTTTGATTTGTACGATTTGTATGAACTTATGGGTGATAGTCAGAAATCGGACCATTACAGAAACCTTATTATTTCCCGGTTCCCCGACAGCAGGTATGCACAGTACCTGGTAAATCCAAATTTCTTTGTGGAAATGCAGGCCCGAAACGACAGTCTAAATCAACTGTATGAGCGGACATT
>JBEPWX010000029.1:0-12722 GCA_041642235.1 Mariniphaga sp. | reverse complement strand
CAATTACCGAAATGTTATTACACTTGCAAGTGCTGTAAGGTCCATGAATCCTGACAGTACTCTGGTACCAAAATTAGATTTCATGGAAACGGTAGCACAAGGCACCCAAACCGATATTCACAACTTTGAATCTCTTCTGAAAACATATGTCGAAAAATGGCCAAAAGCTGCTCCTACACCTTTGGCAAATGAAATTCTTACCCTTATCCAGGATAGTACATTGGCTGATTACCAGGAACTGGTAGATTTGGGATACATTAATGAAGAAATCAGGAACGAAGAATTGCTGGTGGAAGATCAGGCAGCAAACGATGAGTTTGGTGGTAAATTCTCATACGACGATGATTTGCTACATTATTTTGTAATTGCCTATCCACGTTCAGCCAATATTGATTTAAACCGGCTTAAATTTGATATTGCTAATTATAATATCGATCATTATACTAAGATTGATTTTGATATTGAAAGCGAACCATTAAACGAAAATTTAAATTTAATTACAGTCAGAGCTCTTGGAAATAAAGATGATGGTATAATTTATCATCGTTCAATAATTCGCAAGGCACCTGTTTTTCAAACACTATCGGAAGTTGATTATGTAAATTTTGCAATTTCTTCAACAAATTACCGTCAGATATTATCTGAAAACTCGGTTACCGACTACCTTAAGTTTTTTGTTAAAAATTATAGCCGTTTCGTTAAATCAGATTTCAGCAATGAGGAACAGGATTTTTCTCCTGAGGAACTAATGGCTAAAGCAAGAGAGGAAGAACAAATCCTTCGTGAACGTGGTGAATTCAGGGTAGTAGATACGGGTGCTTCAAGTCAGTTGTTTTCTTCTGGAATAAATACTTCTCAAAATTTTGTTTTGGCTGTAAAAGATTCCAGGATGTCCATGCGTCAGGTATTAACCGGATTTGCACAATTTAACAACAATGAGTTTAAAGGATGGAATTTAAGCTCCGGATTACAGCAAAGTGGTGAATATCAATTGCTGGTAGTTCAGGGTATACCTTCGCTTAATGAAGCCATGTCCTATTTCAGAAAGGTAGTAATTACCCGTAGTTTATTTGAACCATTGGGGCAGGCTACCTACCGCAATTTCCTGATAACGGGTGAGAACCTTCAGAAATTGATGGAAGAAAACAAAGTGGAAGATTATATCGACTTCTTCCGCATTAACTATATTCAGAAAAGTACGGCTCAGCCGGCTGAAGCTCCAGATACAGATACAGAACAACACGTACAAAAAACAAATGATCAATCAATAACCGAAGAAGTTGCAGAAACTCCGGAATCATATTCCGGACCCTACAATACCAATTTGGATAAACAGCACCTTTTTGTATTTGTTATTCCTGTCCAGGGAGTTGATAAAGCAACATTTATTAAAGGATTGGAGGAATTTAATAAAGCAGACTCAGATGCACAACTTGAAATTACGGAAGCTCAGGTTGATGAATTCCGAAATGCAATAATTATTAGTGGACTATCCGACAAGGAGGCAGCATCACGCTTCTCGCGTATGGTAGTGCAAAATCGTGATCTATATACTCCTCTTGGGAATGCTAATTATCGAAACTTCCTAATTTCAACCGATAACTTTGAAGTCTTCCTTAAAGAAAAGAACATCACTGATTATATGGAATTCTATAAGCAAATATACCTGGATCAGTAAGGGGTTAAAGTTTGTTAAGCCTTGTTCAGACATTTTTTTTGTTTGTAACTTTACCTAAAATCAACATATTTAATTAAAAACATGAGAAAACCAAGGATACTTTGGGTTGACGATGAAATAGATTTATTGCGTGCACACATTATTTTTCTTGAAAATAAAGAATACAATGTAGAAACTGCCAATAATGGACTCGATGCAGTAGAAAAGGTAAAAAATCAATTTTTTGATATTATTTTTTTGGATGAAAACATGCCAGGCATGACCGGGCTTGAAACCTTGAACCAGCTCAAAACTCTGTCGCCCAACGTTCCGGTGGTAATGATTACGAAAAGTGAAGAAGAAAACATTATGGATGAGGCAATTGGCTCAAAAATAGCTGATTACCTTATCAAACCGGTGAACCCAAAGCAGATATTGCTTTCACTAAAAAAGAATATAGACCAGAAACGTCTGGTAACCCAACAAACCACTTCTGCTTACCAAATGCAGTTCGCACAAATTGGGATGCGTCTTAACGACCGGCTTGATTTCGAGGAATGGGTGGATACTTATAAGAAATTGGTATTTTGGGAAATTGAATTGGGAAATTCTGAAGATGCAGCAATGGATCAGGTCCTGGCAATGCAGAAAGACGATGCTAATAAAGCCTTCTTTAAATTCATAAAAGAAAATTACCTTGAATGGCTGAACAGGAATTATGGAGAAAGACCATTATTATCTCATGATGTATTTCAGCATAAGATATTCCCGCTGCTCAACGATGGAGATAAAGTGTTTGTAATGGTCATCGACAATTTAAGGTTCGATCAATGGCGTACCATTAGTCCGGTTTTTGAAGAATACTTTAGAGTAGAATCAGATGAACTTTACCTGAGCATATTACCCACAGCTACTATGTATGCACGTAATGCAATGTTTGCCGGATTGCTTCCTACTGAAATCGAACGTCTGTACCCACAACTTTGGGAAGATGATGACAACGAAGGAAATAAAAATCCACATGAAGAACAATTGTTGCGGAAGCAAATGGAACGGCACCGGCGAAAAGAAAAGCTTTGGTTTGAAAAGATTTCAGGGATCAGGAGGGATCGACAGACAGCAGATAGTCTGAAAAATATTCTGGAAAACGACCTGTCGGTAATGGTATTTAATTTTGTAGATATGATTTCACATGCCCGTACCGAAATGGATATGATACGTGAACTCGCCAATGATGAAAATGCTTACCGGTCGCTTACACTGAGCTGGTTCAATCATTCATCCCTGAGGGAACTTATACGAAGCCTTGCCGGCAATAAAATTAAATTGGTGGTTACTACCGATCATGGGGCTATCAGGGTCAACAATGCTGTTAAAGTAATTGGAGATCGCGAAACCAATACCAATCTTCGCTATAAACTGGGTCGAAATTTGAACTACAAGTCAAAGCATGTATTTGAGGTTCGCGATCCACGTTTGGCATATTTGCCATCCCGCAATGTAAGCACCAGCTATATATTTGCTCATAACAACGACTTCTTTGCTTATCCCAATAACTATAATTACTACGCCAACTATTACAAGGATACCTTCCAGCATGGCGGCATTTCACTTGAGGAAATGATAGTGCCTTTGGTAACGCTGGTGCCAAAAAGTTAACATATATTCCAGCAGAAGAAATACACTTGTGCAAAGTAATACTGGATAATTATTATCTCTCGGACTATATAACTGAAATTAGAGAGAGAGCTCCTTTAATTCTTGCTCAAATCAGCTATAAAGTACAATGAAGAGTTATTATTATTGTGGAAAGAAAATTTTCTGAATAAATTATAGAATATGCTGTTTTGTCAGAAAAGAGAGGAGATTCCGTTTATCCCCTCTTCTATAAACTTCTTTTTTTACTATGCCACTACTGTTGAAAATACTTCATCCAATACATGGGCATACTTTTCCCGAAAATTTTTGTAACACCAGTCATGAAGTTCCTGCATTTCTTCATTTTCCACCCATTTTATGCATTTTGACAATTCTTTTTTAAATAGTTCCTCACTAAAACTTACATTGGGCAGAATTATTTTTGCGTAATCGAGCATAACCTGAAATATTAAGGTTTACAAATCGAGATTAAGATAATTTTAATATTTTAAAAACACTATGTTTTAAAATATATTTTAACACTTCTTAACTGCACTAAAAATAACATGTAGATATATGTTCCTCTATTTATGGATTTTAAGCATTAACAAAATATTGCTCCTGTTCATTTTTTTTTATATTTTTAATAAATTCGGAAATAAGAAATGGAAGTTCTTTTTTATTTTGGATATGTGAAACAAATGCACTTCCAATAATTGCGCCCTGCGCATATTTGCAGGCATTATTAAAAGTAGCACGATCCGAAATGCCAAATCCAATAAGCCGGGGAGTATGCAGATTCATATGTTGAATCCTTTCAAAATAATGCTGGTTAAAATCACCCACTTTTTTACCGGCACCTGTAGTTGATGCTGATGACACCATATAAATGAATCCATTGGAATTTGCATCAATTTGGCGGATTCGATCTTCTGATGTCTGAGGTGTGATGAGCAGGATGTTATGCAAATTGTATTTTCTGAAAAATTGTTTGTATTGCCCGTTGAATTCTTCCAGCGGCAAATCAGGAAAAATGGTACCATCGATACCTGTTTCTCTACACTTTATACAAAATTCTTCTACCCCAAATTGCAATACAGGATTAAAATATCCCATCAGAATCAATGGAACAGATACTGTTTTTCTTATATCCTTAAGTTGTTGGAACAACAATTTTACCGACATCCCATTTTTTAATGCTTTTTCACTGCTGTGCTGAATTACAGGCCCATCTGCTGTAGGGTCGGAAAACGGGATACCAATCTCAATTAGATTTGTCCCATTTTTTTCCAGTTGTTGAATGATTTCAACTGTGTCATTTAATTCAGGGAAACCGGCTGTAAAATAAACCGATAAAATATTTTCTTTTTTTGTTTCAAAAAGCTTGTTGATTCTGTTTTTCATATCTCATTATTAAGAATTGAAACTGCGAGTATTTATAATGGGTAGCTTAATAGCAACAGTAGTATCAATTAATAACCAAAATAATTCAGGTATGTTTCCATATCTTTATTCCCGCTGCCCGACAGATTTACCACATTCACCTCCTCCGGCTTCATTTTTATTTTTTCGAGGGCAGCCAGTGCATGAGCCGATTCCAGTGCCGGTATAATTCCTTCCTTCTGCGTAAGCAGAAGAGCAGCCTTCAGGGTTTCTTCGTCAGTGGCAGCTATAAACTTTGCCCTGCCGGTTTTATGCAGATGTGCGTGAAGAGGTCCAATACCCGGATAATCGAGACCTGCAGAAATAGAATAGGGCTCGGTTATTTGACCATCCCCATTTTGCATCAGCATGGTCTTGCTGGCATGCAGGATACCGGGCGAACCTGTCAATAGCGTTGCTGCTGTTTCTTTAGTATCAAGTCCTTTCCCTGCTGCTTCCACCCCAATCAATTCCACCTGTTCTTCATCGAGGAAGTGATAAAATGCACCAGCTGCATTGCTACCACCCCCCACACAGGCAAAGATCCGTGCAGGAAATTCCTTTCCGGTTTGTTCAAGCAACTGGGTTCTCATCTCTTTGCTGATAACCGACTGGAATCGCGTCACCATATCGGGGTATGGATGTGGCCCCACAACCGAACCAATGATGTAATGTGTATCTTCCGGGTTATTAATCCAGTCACGCATGGCTTCATTGGTTGCATCCTTGAGTGTTTTATTGCCACTGTGCACTGAAATGACTTCTGCTCCCAGCATTTTCATTTTTTTGACATTAGGTTCCTGCCGCTGCACGTCCAAGGCTCCCATATACACTACACAGCTTATTCCCTTGAGGGCACAAACGGTTGCAGTAGCTACACCATGCTGTCCCGCACCGGTTTCGGCAATTATACGTGTTTTGCCCAGCTTTTCTGCCAAAAGAATTTGTCCGATGGTATTGTTCAGCTTATGCGAACCAGTATGATTTAAATCTTCCCGCTTCAGGTAGATCCTGCTACCGTAATGTTCCGATAAACGGCCTGCATAATACAAAGGTGATGGACGTCCTACATAATCCTTCAGCAACCGATCGAATTCCTCCCTGAATTCCGATGATTCAATAATTGTCAGGTACCGGTTTTTTAATTCATTAATATTAGTGTACATCATTTCCGGAATCCATGCTCCTCCAAACTCCCCGTAATATCCATTTTCATTTACCTGGTATTTCATATTGTTATACTGCTTTCATTCAAAAATAACTTCACCTATCAGCTTCTATTTAATTGATTTATAAAGTTTTCCAATTTTTCACTGTTCTTTATACCTGGTTCATCTTCAAATCCGCTGTTCAAATCAATGCCATAAAGCTGTGGATGGTTTAATTGCTTAATTTGTTCTGCATCGTCGGCTTTTATTCCACCGCTTAGAAAAAAAGGTTTATTCCCGGTATATTTCCCCAAAATATCCCAATTAAATTTTACTCCTGAACCTCCAGGCAAGCCTGTTTTGGTATCAAACAAAAAGTAATTTACGCTTCTGTCATATTCATTCAACAGTGAAAAATTAAATTCTTCATTCAGATTAAAAGCTTTTATCACTTTAACACCCTGCTTCTTCAAAATTTTACAAGTCCCGGGATTCTCCTTTCCATGCAGTTGCACATATTCAAATCCAAGGTTCCTGGTCAAACCCAGAATCTCAAAAATAGTTTCATCCACAAATACCGCTACCTTAGGTTTGGCAGTATTAAATAGCCCCGGTTCGGAAATAGTATCAACAAACCGCTTTGATTGTGGATAAAAAATAAAACCCAGATAATCTACCGGAAGTTTCTCCACTGCCTGACGGTTAGTGGTAAATTTCATACCACAAACTTTTATTTTCAGATTCCTTTTCATAGCTCCAAAATTAACCGTTTGCATGCTTCCCCCGGATCGGGTGTTCTCATAAACATTTCGCCAATTAGAAATCCTTTAAAACCATTTTCCCTTAAATAACGGATAGTCTTTGCATCCGAGAGTCCGCTTTCAGAAATCCGGAGGAACCTGTCCTTAATATGTTTTGCCAACTGAACCGATGTTTCTACATTCACTTCAAAAGTTTTCAGGTTGCGGTTGTTAACACCTATCATATCCACGAAGTCGTTAACCTTTTCCAGTTCTCCGATGGTGTGAATTTCCATCAGCACTTCCATTCCCAGACTTTTAGCTTTTTTTGCCAGCAGAATTGCCTGTTCCTTTTCAAGGCAGGCTGCAATCAGCAGAATTACATCTGCACCAAAAGCCTTGGCTTCTACCAACTGGTAAGTTTCAATGATAAAATCTTTGCGAAGAATAGGAATATCCGGATTGGATTCACGTGCTTTGGCCAGATTTGCCAATGTTCCTCCAAAATATTGATAATCGGTTAAAACCGACAGACCTGAGGCACCCGCGGCGGTATAATCTTTCGTTACGTTCTCCACGTTCACCGCAAAATTGATTTCCCCTTTCGAAGGTGATTTTTGCTTAAATTCAGCAATGATACCCGAAGCTCCTTTTTTTAATAGCGTATATTTCAAGGAATTGCATTTCCTGGCAAATCCAGGGTATTTTTTAAGTTGGCTTAAAGGAATTACCTGCTTCTGATGCACTACTTCCTGTTTTTTGGTTTCAATGATTCTTTCGAGAATATTCATCATCTTTTATCATTCTTACTATCAACGTATGTTAACTCAAATCAGATTTGACTTACCTTACAAAAACAAAAATAAGCCTTTCTCATCCGGTTGTCTTATAAATCGATTAATTGATTACTGCTTTTAAATTTTGGAAGGCCGTGCCACTTTTAAGTGATTCAGAAGCTATCTCAACACATTCCGGTAAGCTTTTATCCGGATAAACCAGGTTTAAACCCATGGCAGAATTGGCTATAACAACATTGTTTTGTTCCGTGGTTCCTTTTCCTTCAAGAATTTTTATAAATATCCCGGCTGCTTCACTTACTGAGTTTCCCCCTAAAAGGGTTTTAGGCTCAATTTTTTCAAACCCAAAATCGGCAGGTGTAAGGTAACCCTCCTTTTTATTTCCGGCAAAACGTGCAGGTCCTGTTAGTGATATTTCATCGTAACCATCGTTGCTGTTGATAATGGTATAATTCACATTTAAAGTTTCATAAACCTGTTTGTAATGATTGAAGTTCTCATTATTGTTTACACCTAGCAATTGGTATTTTGGGAACGATGGATTAACCATTGGCCCCAGGATGTTAAAAAATGTCTGCACTTTCAAGGCCCTTCTAACAGGAGCAATATGTTTCATAGCAGGATGGAAAAGAGGGGCATGCATAAAACAAAAATTTCCTTTGTCTATATCGCTCTTAAGTTTATCGGGATTGTTGCTGCAATTATATCCTAAATATTCAAGCACGTTAGATGAACCGCTGGTGGAAGTTACCGCATAATTTCCATGTTTTGTAACTTTCACACCTGCACCTGCAATAATAAAACAAGCCAGAGTGGAAATATTAAATGTATTTTTCCCGTCGCCACCTGTACCCACAACATCGATCGCATCGTATTCTGAAAGATCTGTAACCAGACAGAGTTCGGCCATAGCATCCCGAAAACCGGCAAGTTCCTCAGATGTGATAGGGCGCATTTTAAAAACTGTAAGAAACGATGCAAATTCTATTTCGCTGTGCATACCCTTCCCTACTTCCAGCAGGCACTGCCGTGCATCTTCACGGGTTAGGGTATTTCCGTCAAATAAGTATTCCAGTATCTTTTTCATTTTCTAATGGTATATGTTAAATTAAAATCAGCAAGCTGAAACCCGTATGTTCATTTTTTACTCCTGGCTCATAACAGGTCTCATACTCAAGCAATCTTATTCTATTATCTTAGTTCGGCCAGGAGGGGCATTTAACCAGTTTTCAATCATCTTTTCTCCCAACGGAGTAAGTACTGATTCGGGGTGAAACTGAACTCCCTCCAGATCATATTCTTTGTGCTTCATCGACATAATCTTTCCGTTTTCATCGTAACTGGTCACCTCCAAACATTCAGGCAGATTTTCCTTCTCCACAATCCAGGAGTGGTAACGACCTACATCAAATGTTTCCGGAAGGCTGTTAAACAGGTTGCTGTTGGTTTGTGTTACTTTTACAGGTGTTGCCATGCCATGAAACACCCGGTTCAAGTTATGGAGCTTTCCGCCAAAAGCTTCACCTATTGCCTGGTGGCCAAGACAAACTCCAAGAATACTTTTTTTAGATGCATATGTTTTTATGATGTCGAGCAATAATCCTGCTTCCTCTGGCAATCCTGGTCCTGGTGACAGTACAATTTTATCATACTTATCTATATCCTCCAGTGTAATTTCATCGTTGCGAAATACATCCACATTCAATCCCGATATTTTTTTTATGGCATGCACGAGGTTGTATGTGAACGAGTCGTAATTGTCGATAACCAAAATGCGAACTTCCTTTCCCACTCTATAGGAGAGGGATCGAGAATCAGTTTTTTCAGTTTGTAATCCATTATTATTCATGGTTGTCATTTTTCATTATTATCTCCCGTTTAACAATCATTATATCTTGTTTTTATTCTTTGGTAAAAATGGTAAAGGCTTTTTCAGCTTATGTCCCTGGCCATTTCGATAGCTTTTTTCAGGGCAGCAAGCTTATTATTCACTTCCTGCAGTTCGTTTTCTTCCACCGAATCGGCCACAATTCCAGCCCCTGCCTGATAAAACAAAATATTGCCTTTGCTCAGGAACGAGCGGATCATAATGGCATGGTTTACCGTCCGGTCAAAACCCAGGTAACCGATGCAGCCTCCATAAAAGCCCCTGTTCTGGTTTTCATAGCGATCAATGAGCTCCATGGCTTTATATTTTGGAGCTCCTGAGAGTGTACCTGCCGGAAAAGTTTCTCCTAAAACTTTTATCAGGTTAGTATCGTCGGTAATCTCTGCCGAAACCTGTGAAACCATATGAATTACATGTGAATAAAACTGTACTTCCCGGTAAGTTTCCACTTCTACCTTACTGCCATTTCTGCTTAAATCGTTACGCGCAAGGTCTACCAGCATAACATGTTCGGCATTTTCTTTAGGATCTTTACTAAGCTGCCCTGCCAGTTCACGATCCTGATCGTCATTGCCGGTGCGCCGGAAGGTCCCCGCTATAGGATGTATATAGGCCTTGTTGTTTTTTACCCGCAGCTGGGCCTCGGGGCTGGAGCCAAATATCCGGTACGTACCGTAATCAAAATAAAATAAATAGGGCGATGGATTGATGGAACGCAACGCCCGGTATACATTGAAATCATCACCTTCAAATTGCTGGGAAAACTGGCGGCTCAGTACAATCTGAAAAACATCACCCCGATAACAATGCTCCTTTCCTTTGGTAACCATTTGCCTGTATTCCTCATCTGTAATATTGGATGTCTCGCTGTTTAGTGCTTTGAATCTGACAGTTGAAAAGTTAAGGTTAACCAGCAGATGATGAATATAATCCATTTCTGATTTTTCATTTTCAAGCAGGTTTTCTACTATATGAATTTGGTTTTTATGATGGTCGATAGCTATTACATATTTGTAAAAACTATACCTCACCTCCGGTATCTGATATTCATCTTTCTTTTCTGATGAAAATGCGATGTTTTCAAAATGCTGAACCGCGTCGAAGTTAATATAACCAAACAGGCCGTTTGCAGGCAGCTTTATTTCATCGGAAGCTACTTCAAACAGTTTGAAAAAAGCATCCAGTTCAGTATGTAATTTTCTTTCCTCTGAAAGCCGAAACTTTTCCTCTTCCTTGCCGGCAAATTCTTTTACCACTTGTCCATTTTCGACAGTAAAACATGCAATAGAGTTAAAACATACAAAGGAATAGGCATTTTCATGACCGTGATAGTCTGAGCTTTCCAGCAGAATGGTTTTCGGATAAAGATTACGAAGCCGCAGATAAATGCTCACCGGTGTCACTGTATCGGCCAGAATTTTTCGAACTACCGGTTTAATTTTAAATGTCTCCATCTTTTTAGTTATAATTCGTTCATTTATTTTTTTTAATTGAAAATCAATGAGAGGCCTCAAAAAAAAAACGGCTCACCGTGATTCGATGAGCCGTTTTCCTGCTATACAGGCAATGACGTTATCTCTCTTCACGGATTCGTAAAAAGTTGATGCGCCACCACCAGTTCATATTTTTAAATTCTATCATTTCAAATTCTTATTTTAATTTTCTTGTAACAGTTTATTGCTGCAGTTTGTTTTATAAAAAAAAATAAACCTGCCCTATCGAGGAGCAGGTTCCATTATGAATATTTTAAAAAAAAATACCAATATGGCTGTAAACTCCTCACCTTAAGCAAGAAGACCCCACCACGGAAGCCATATTGTATTTATATTTTCTATCATTTTTACTTAATTACCTTCAAAAGAATAAAATATTTCTCAAAAATAAAACAATAACACCATTTTTTTTCCAGAACATTCTTTTTTCATTATCGTATTACATAGTGTTGGTGATATAAAATTGAGGAGGTAATTACTATTAAAAACCAACGATATGAAAACACTAACCCTTTGCTTTTTGTGCATTATTTTTTGCAAATTCTATGTAAATAGCCAAATACCTGCAATATCCTGGGAAAAAGATTTAGTGGTAAAAGTACCTCATTACTTTACTGATGTCCAGGAACTATCTGGTGGAAATTTTATATTGTTGGGGGCTATTGAACAGCCGGGAGAATGGAATTCCGACATCTGGCTTTTGGAGATTGCCAACAACGGAGATACTATAAAAACCAAAATTTTTAAGAATATGGGTAAGGATATACCCATGAGAATTCTTTTAAATGGAGAAAATGGCTATCTGGTTGCATACGTAAATGAAACAGGTGATAAGGTTTTTAAATCAAGCCTGATGGCCGTAGGAACCGATTTCACCGCACTATGGAAGGCTGATGCAGAACAACCTCCGTCCCACGTACATGCAGATATTGCTGTTGACAACAACGGAAACATCTGGTGGCTAAATACGGTTTCGGCGCAAAATAAGAAGACGGAGGTAATACTTAGTAAGCTGGATTTAGAGGGGAAAAAAATCCTGGAATTTAAATTCAGCGATAATAATCCAGTTGAGGGTTATGCCATTCGTGCACTGCCCGATGGAACGATGAGTATCTGCTGCCGCATACTGCCACCCATAGAGAAGCCATTTATCCAGGTTGTGAAAATTGATCAGGAAGGTATAATGTTATGGAAAACAGCTATTTCGGATGCCAACAAACACCTTACTCCCCAATGCTTGTGCTGCTCACCTGACAATACACTGCTGGCGGGGGGCTGGGCAGGGTTGTGCTACAACCCTGATGCATCTGCCGATGAGCAGATTTGGGACTATGATTATCTGCTTTCAAAAATAGATCCTTCGGGAAGAGTACTGTGGACACAAAATTTCAACCGGGAAGGTTCGGAAAAAGCAACTTCAGTTGCTGTTTTGCCCGATGGAAATATTCTTGCTGCGGGTAAATGTGAAACCTCCTTTTCCGGTAATATTGGACCCTGGCTGTTATTTATCGATCAAAATGGGAACAGGATTAACGACCAGGTCTATAAATTTAAATTCGTAAAAGACCAGATAGCACGAATTATCTGCACAAAAGACGGCGGCATCCTGATGGTTGGTCCGGGATATGTTGAAACCCAACATCAATTAACCGGATGGTTGAGAAAACTGAATCCGGAGTTGTAGTATGGACAAGTTAACCAGTTAATTTGCTCCTAAGAAACTAACTAATAATCATTTTTATTTTCTTCGGGAATATTTAAATTTTCCCTAACTGGTTTTCCGGTATTGGTTTTAGGAATCTTCCTTATAAAAATTATCCGACGTGGTTGTTCATATTTATCAAGATACATTTTACAGATTTCCTGTAAACGGTCTACTTCTTCGTTTTTTTCTTGCCCTTCCAGCACTAAAATCAATTGTTGCCCCAAAGTATCATGA
>JBEPWX010000028.1:0-14575 GCA_041642235.1 Mariniphaga sp. | reverse complement strand
TGCTCCAGCCGGGAAAACTCATCAGGATTGGGGAACGGATTGGCAAAGATGCAGCAAATAATGCTCTGAAACTGGATACTCCCCAAAAGGCAAAAATCAGAGGCGATTTGCATGATAACTATATTACAGGTGATGTGGGTGAGATTCTGGAGGGACTACGTCCATCACTGAACATTGGTGAAATTGTTGCAGAAGAAACAACCTTACCTGTTTTAGGAACCTACGATGCGGTAATAATGGGAGGCGGAACAGCCGGTGCTCCAGCTGCAGTTGGGGCAACACAACAGGGAGCAAAAACTCTTGTTCTTGACTATATGCACGGGCTTGGTGGCATGGGAACATTAGGCATGATTGGTAAATATTACCACGGATATCGTAAGGGTTATACCAATATTGTGGATTTGGGTGTAAAAAACATGGACCCCGAAAACCCGCGCAAAAAGAAATCTCTGGGTGAATGGGTTTTTGATTGGAAAACCGAATATTTCAGGAAAGAAATCCGGGATGCAGGTGGTGAAATCTGGTTTGGAGTGCTTGGTAGCGGAGCCTATATTGAAAACGGACAGGTAAAAGGCGTAGTAGTTTCTACTCCTGAAGGAAAAGGTGTGGTACTTGCTCATACCGTTATTGATTCAACAGGCAGTGCAGATATTGCTATAGCAGCCGGAGCTGATTACAGCTATACCGACGGGCTTTCTGTTGCCATTCAGGGATCAGGGTTACCATTTAAAAATCCGGATGATTTTTACAACAACACCGACTGGACTTTTATTAATGATTCAGATATGCTGGACGTATGGAGGGCTTTTATTGTTGCAAAAGATAAATTCAAAGAACAATATGATATTGGCAAGATTCCACAAACACGGGAGCGCCGGCGCATGATTGGAGATTTTACCGTTGGTGTACTGGATGTATACAATGGACGAACTTACCCGGATATTATTTCTGCTCATTTCAGCTCATTCGATACACATGGATTTACTGAAGATCCCTTCTTCTCATTAAAACCTCCAGCCCATAGTGGTGTTGATGTTTTGGCTTTTGTTCCCTTCAGATCTCTCCTTCCAAAAGGATTGGAAGGAATTGCTGTAACTGGTCTTGGAGCTAGTGCACACCGTGATGCCATGCCTGTAATCAGAATGCAGCCCTGTTTGCAAAACCAGGGTTATGCAGTGGGAATGGCTGCGGCCTGGGCCAAA
Source organism: Mariniphaga sp. (assembly GCA_041642235.1). Taxonomy (GTDB): domain Bacteria; phylum Bacteroidota; class Bacteroidia; order Bacteroidales; family Prolixibacteraceae; genus Mariniphaga. The sequence continues at coordinate 13,373 of JBEPWX010000028.1, read as the reverse complement.
TTCAATAATCAAAAGATACGTTATATCGATATTAAAGCTCTTCAGAAAGAACTTGTCAAAATTAACAGCCTTCCCGAACATGTTCTTACTGATGTCGATAATTATCCGCCTCCCTATGATAAGATTCAGAGTGCTGCAAAATCAGTTGTCAATGACCTTGATGGTCTGGAAACAATACTTTGGGACAAAGAAAGAGGTATTACAGCCCTTAATGATCAGTTTCATTTAACCCAAAATGAAGAAAATAAACTTGTTTATGCACGTATTTTGGGCATGCTGGGTGAACCATCCGGGTGGAAGGAACTGATAAGAGCTATTGATACTTACGAGGATTGGGATGAAGGCTGGAATTTTACAGGGATGGGGCAATTCGGACGAAGCATCAGTTATCTTGATAGCCTGATAATTGCCGCTGGCAGAACAAAAAAAACCGAAGCAATTCCATCCATTGTCCGGCTTGCAGAAAAGTTAACACCGGAAAGCCATTTTTCACATTTCAGAGCAGTAGCCATTGCACTGGAAACCATCGGCGACCCGGAAGCTGCAGAGCCCATTTTTAAGATCCTGCAAATGCCAGGAGTTCGCGGACATGTTATGCCCGACATTAAAACCGCACGTAAGCTGACCCCTGCCCATAAAAATGATGTCAGTACCCGAAACAATTCATTGCGTGAATTAATCCTGGGAAGGGCACTCTATAAATGCGGTGATTTTAATGGTATTGGAAATCAAATACTAAATGATTATTCTAAAGATCTTCGTGGCCATTACTATCGGCATGCAAGCGGGGTCCTTAAATTATTTCCCGAACAAAAGGAGGTGGAAATTGAATTGTAAATCTGCAACAATTTATTAATCATATAATTACTATTTACTTTTCAGGATTTTTTTTCAAATTTCAGTATAGCCGGAATAAAATCTGCTTATACTGAAATTTGAAAATACTCTGGGAAATTTATGAGCGATATTATATATTTCTGATAAAAGAGTAGAAATCTTGCTGCTGCATTAAAGAGAATTATTAAGCCGGAAATGCATCCTGTTTATGGGCCGAAGCAAATACAATTTCTTCTGGTGGATACTAAAAAAGTTCCTTTTTATAAAATTCGTTCATTGCCAAATACACCTCGGCAAAAAGATAATAAATTATTGATTTACTATTATTTTATTACTATAAATTATTTCATTTTCAGCTCCAAGAATTCGGAATAAATACATTCCGTTTTTTAGGCTGTTTATTGATACAGATTGATTATTGACCAGTGATTGAGTTAAAACTTCTTTACCTGTTAAATCATACATTTTTATTTTCAACAGCCCTGAAGTATTTTTCAAACGAAAAGTTACTTCCGATTTAGCAGGATTAGGATAAAAGCTAATACCTGAATAATCTGTTTCAGCTGTTGTAGAAACCGGAGTAATTAACTGGTAATAGAAATCACCTTGTTCATCAGGCACCCATTCATTCGCTACATAATTGAAGCTTTGATATCCGGTTAACATATGACTAAATAAATTTAAATTCTCGTCAATAAAAAATGAAGGAAGAATTAATTGATCAAATGGGTAAGCCGTATTATAATCGTATTCTTCTTTCCAGGTCAATGTCCACTCATTTTCATTTTCATTCCAATCGTAGTCATAATAAGCGGCAACATCATTATTTTCGGTATAAGTATATTCTTCTCTGTCAGAATTATCCCATTTACCCTCTGACTCATTCCATTCATGTTCAGTATAAAATATTAAATTATCATTTTCATCGTACTCATATATTTCTTCCCAGGAATTAATCCATCCTCCAGGTTCTGTTTCACTTTTATCGAATTCCCTAAAATTTGTCAGATTTCCATTTTCATCGTATTCATATTCTGTCCTCCAACTCTCTTCCCAGTCTGTAAAATAAAAATATTCCAGAGTAGAATCAAGCCTGCCCTGTTCATTATAACTAAAAATTGTTTTCAATGCTAAATACCAGTCTTCCTCCGGTTCATCATTCCATGATTCAATGGTTTCTATCAATTCATTATTTTCATCATAATAAAATTCCACTTTAAAATCACCATACCATTCACCGGCAGGTTCATCAATTTGATAATCTATTAATTGTGTCAAATTCCCATTTTCATCATATTCAAATGTTTCTCTGTCATCGGGCACAAAAGTTTCTAATGGCTCATCCCAGGAGTAATTAATAAATTCCGATATTGAATAGCTTTCATTGTAAAAATAATAGGAGGTAAAACTGCCTATCCATTGATCATTCACTTCATCCCACTGAATAGCAAGCAAGCTATCCAATCTTTGCATTTCTGCAGAAGCATTTTTCAATAAATCAGGAGAAAAAAAATTAACGGAAAAAGGTGCTCGTGCATTTCGTTTATCTGGTTCCAAATGAAACAAGAGCTTATTTGATTCTGACCTTCTGCTTTCCGTTTGACCAAATAATGACGCAGTAATTAAAAAACTAAACAAAACCAGGTAAATTTTTTTCATATCAACTGAATTTTTTATATAAACAACCTATTTCCAATTGATTATTTTGTATCCTGGATTTAATCGGGTTTATCAGATAACATACCAAACAACTTAAAGTTGAGTTTGTTTAAGAACTTGCAGTGCTATTCCCTCCAATTACCTTTTATAAGCTATCCGGACTTCTAAATTTTTTTAAGAATATAGGCCAAAGATATGTTTTTAACTGTGGGAAAGTTTTGGGGATAAGCATGTTGTTGAATTGCAAACAACGAATTATCTATCCTACAAATTTATATCCCAGACCGTTAATAGTTTCCTTCACTTTTTCCAAATCGATATTCGTTCCTGAAATTTTCACTTTCTGATTCCGGTTATCAGCTTCCACATTGGTAATACCTTCAATTGTTTCCAGATTTCGTTTTACTGTAGCTTCGCAATGAGAACAGGACATTCCGGTAACTTTTACTGTTATTTCCTTTGTGGTATCCATAGCTTAATCTTTCTTTTTTGATATTAACTATACTACAAACAAATAAAGTTGAGGCTTGTTTGGTTACTCTATTGAAAAGTTACAGCACTATTATTTTACGCTTCAATGCGATCGACATATAATTGAGCTGTTCCAACTTTAACCACTATAATTTCTTCGCCTTTGTCAATAAATCCACTTTGGCTCATGGCATCATAAATTTCACCCTCAATAATAACCTTACCACCTGGACGAAGTACTGTTTGAGATTTTCCGGTTTTTCCTTTTAAGGCCAAAAAAGATGCATCAACATTTAAATATCCTTCACTTATATTTTGAACCGTATTAAGGGCAAAGTCTTTAAAGGGGCCGGAGCGGGAACTGAAAACTTTTTTGCCAATGTAGAGTGAAATCAATAAGCCCCCAAATAGTCCAATAGTGACAGTCATTATTGCTGTTCCAACATTTTTCATTTCAACAAATCCAAAATCAAAATCCACATTATTTAATAAACTAAGGATTAAACTAACAAAGACGAAAAGAATGCCAGAAATGCCAGCTACCCCAAAGCCAGGAATCACAAATATTTCAACTGCTATTAATGCGACACCTGCAATAAAAACCAGGATTTCCCAATTTGCAGCCAGTCCTTCAAGATAAAGTGGTGCAAAATACAGAACTGCAGCCAAAACAGCAGCTCCAAGAGGAAATCCAATACCTGGTGTTTGCATTTCAAAATATATGCCTCCAATAATTGCCATTATCAGCAAACCGGAAACCACTGGATGAACAAGAAACCCAATGATACGTTCAATCCATCCGGGTTCATAAACCACCAGCTCGTAATTCTCTATACCAACCTGCTGAAGCATTGCCGGAATATTTTCAGAAATTCCATCACAAAAACCATATTTAACGGCTTCCTCTGAGGTAAAAGTTAATACCTTACCTGTATCAATTATTCCTTCAATAAATACCGAAGGATCAACCATTGCTTCGGCGATTCTTGGATCCCGACGCCACTCGTATACTGTATCATTTCCTTGAATCACCATTTTTTTCCCCTTTGCTTCGGCTGTGGCACGCATGGTTGAGCGCATATAACTTTGGTACTTGTCGGGCATGGCTTGTCCGGTTTGATTTACAACAGTTGCAGCGCCAATACTCCCCCCTGGCCGCATAAAAATACTGTCGCAGGCAACGGATATTAGAGCTCCGGCAGAAGCGGCATTATTATCAATAAAAACATAAACTGGGATTTTACTTTGCAGAATTTTTGTGCGTATAGAATCAGCGTCGAGAACAGTCCCTCCATATGTATTCATATGAATCAGGATAAGGTCAGCTCCTAATGTGTCGGCAGCATGAAAGGCCTGCTGGGTTTGCCTCCACATACCCGGAGTTATTTCCTTCATAATATTTAACTTATAAACCAGTTTCTTTTGGCTTTCCTGAGCTTGTAAATGATAACCTGAAGTAAAGATCAACAGAAACAATAATATAACACAAATTTTTTTTGACATTATTTTCTCATTCTAAACGTTCATAATAAAATTCAGGTTTTGCAGCGAAGTTATAAATAATCCATCAGATTGAATTAAAAAATTAGGTAAAGAGAAAAAAATCCTAATTCGGTGAATTTACTAACTTTGCCAACATTTAAAACATAGGGGATGAATCGTAACACATTGTTGGCAATTTCACCAGTAGATGGCAGGTATAATAACAAAGTTGAGAAGCTTTGGCAGTATTTTAGTGAATATGCTTTAATTAAGTACAGGGTTTTTGTTGAAATAGAATATTTTGCTGCCCTTTGTGAGCTTCCATTACCACAACTAATAAGTATTTCGAAGACCCGGCTGGAGGAATTATTGGACATTCACAAGCATTTTTCAACTGAAGATGCAATACGGGTAAAAGAAATTGAAAAAGTAACAAATCACGATGTAAAGGCTGTAGAATATTTCATCAAAGAAAAGTTTGACAATATCGGCTTAAGCAAATATAAAGAATTCATTCACTTCGGGCTAACCTCACAGGATGCCAACAACACTGCCTTGCCTTTAGCCATAATGGATGCATTAAAAAACGAGTACTACCCTCTTATACAACAACTGATTGATAAACTTGAAACCATGGCTGCACAGTGGGATCATATTCCTATGCTAGCAAAAACACATGGACAGCCTGCCTCCCCTACTAAATTGGGAAAAGAATTAAGGGTTTTTATTGAAAGGCTGCAGATCCAGCTGGAACAGTTACATAACCTCCCATGCCACGCCAAATTTGGTGGAGCCACAGGAAATTTTAATGCCCATCATGCTGCCTATCCTGAAATTGACTGGCAGCTTTTTGCCAACAAATTCTGCAAGGAAAAACTGGGGCTGGAACGTTCTCAATTTACAACTCAAATAGCTCATTACGATAATTATGGGGCAATATTTGATGCACTAAAACGCATCAACACCATTATTCTCGACTTCAATCGGGATGTATGGAGCTATATTTCAATGAACTACTTCAAGCAAAAAATAAAAAAAGGTGAAGTAGGTTCATCAACCATGCCCCATAAAGTGAACCCAATCGATTTTGAAAATTCGGAAGGCAATATTGGAATTGCAAATGCCGGATTCGAGCAGCTTTCTTCCAAACTACCTGTTTCAAGGCTACAACGCGATTTAACGGATTCAACTGTTACCCGGTTCATCGGAGTACCTTTTGGTCATACGATTATTTCTATAAAATCGACATTAAAAGGATTGGATAAATTATTACTGAATGCCTCGGCAATTGAAAAGGATTTGAATGATAACTGGGCTGTAGTTGCCGAAGCCATTCAAACCATTCTTCGACGGGAATTTTTCCCAAATCCATATGAGGCATTAAAAGAGTTAACACGTAAAAATGAAATAATTGATAAACAGGCCATTCATACTTTTATTGATAAGCTGGACATTGATTCTAAAATAAAAGATGAGTTAAAAAGGATTACTCCACAGAATTATACAGGAATATACTAAATGAAAGATTTTCTTCATCTCCTGCGCAGGTTTATCCCTCCCTATAAATGGAAGCTTGTCTGGAATATTGTGTTTAATTTTCTAAGTGCAATCTTTGGTGCATTCTCCTTTTTGCTGCTTATACCGTCACTGAAAATTCTGTTCGGCACACAGGAGCTTGTAGAGGTAAAACCGGAAATGGAAATTAGCATCTCTTCATTTGAGGAGTATTTTAACTATTACATCAGCCAGGTAATTATAGAATACAGCCATGAAAAGGCCCTTATATTTGTAGGGGTTTTTATAATTATAACTGTCTTTTTTAAATCAGGTTTTTATTACCTGGCCAATTATATGATTGTAATTATACGTAATGGTGTGGTGCGGGATATACGGTCCAAAATTTACCGGAAAATATTACGGCTTCAGCTGGGATTCTTTTCAGAAGAGCGCAAGGGAGACATAATGGCCCGTATGACAGGAGATGTGGCAGAAGTGGAAAATTCAGTAATGAATTCCCTTGACATGATGATTAAAAACCCGATCCTTATCCTCGTTTCGGTTACAGTAATGATATATATGAGTTGGAGCCTTACCCTATTTGTTTTTGTAATGTTTCCCATTGCAGGATATATTATCGGTCGGATTGGCAAAAGTCTGAAGAAGGAAAGCCGCAAAGGCCAGCAGAAAATGGGAGAAATACTTTCGGTAATCGAGGAAGACCTTTCCGGATTACGTATAATTAAGGCTTTTAATGCTGAAAAAAGGGCAACCATCCGGTTTGAGAAGGAAAATGAAAACTATTTCCAGATCATGAACCAACTGATGTGGAGAAGGTTTTTGGCTCATCCCGTGAGCGAATTTCTGGGAACAACTGTAATAATTATTGTACTGTGGTATGGCGGACAGCTGATACTGAATGAAAAAAGCTCACTCGATGCCGCCGGCTTTATAGGCTACCTTGTATTTTTCTACAGCATTATAAACCCGGCCAAAGCTTTTTCAACTGCACTTTACAGCGTTGAAAAAGGTCTGGCTTCGATGGAACGTATTGATAAAATTTTACATACACCTTCAGGGATTAAGGAAAAGAAGGATGCAATGTCAATTAATGATTTTGAATCCAGTATTATTTTCGATAAGGTATCATTTGCCTACAATTCGATACCAGTTCTAAAAAACATTTCGATTGAGATAAATAAGGGAAAAACTATTGCTTTTGTAGGACGTTCGGGGAGTGGAAAAACAACTTTGGTAGATTTATTGCCCCGCTTTTATGATGTTACTGAAGGACAAATAACCATTAACGGAATTGATCTTCGGGAATTGAAAATTAAAGATCTCCGGAATTTGATTGGATATGTAAACCAGGAACCCATTCTTTTTAATGACTCCTTTTACAACAATATAGCCTTTGGAATGGAAAATGCCACTGAAGATCAGGTGTTGAATGCAGCCCGGATTGCTAATGCCCATGGATTCATTATGGCAACTGAAAATGGATATCAAACTACAATTGGCGACAGGGGAGATAAACTTTCAGGAGGACAGAAACAACGGTTGTCCATTGCGCGTGCTGTTTTAAAAAATCCTCCGATCTTAATTCTTGATGAAGCAACCTCCTCGCTTGATACTGAATCGGAACGATTGGTGCAGGATGCCCTTGAAAAACTTATGAAGAATCGCACTTCACTGGTCATTGCACACAGACTTTCTACTATTAAAAATGCCGATCTAATTTGCGTACTGCATAAAGGAGCTTTAGTGGAAAAGGGAACACACGATGAGCTATTGAAAGCGGAAGGCCGTTACACGAAACTTCACAAAATGCAGGTATTCTAATAAAAAAGCTGCATTTCTGCAGCTTTTATGCACGGGAGGAGAGACTCGAACTCCCGACACCTGGTTTTGGAGACCAGTGCTCTACCAACTGAGCTACACCCGTTTTTAATTTTGCGACTGCAAATATAGTAATTCATCCGTTATTACCTAAAACTTTTTAGCCATACAAGCACTTTATTGAAAATAAATCAAGAAATGTTTTTCTATCGATTAACTGATGTTTTATTTTCACTTCGGCCGATTTCTCAAGGCAGAACTTGTTTCAACCATGTTTTATTCTCAATCTCCGCACGTCTGTGAGAATTCCTGTTTCAAGGTAAATACTCCATTTTCCCGCACATTATCCACTTAGTTTTGAACTTTGAATTGTGTTGCAATCTCCTATTGGAATTGACTAATGTAAATTATATTCCACTGGGCTAAGATTTGCCTCTGGATTTCTTCAGATTCCAACACCCTTTCCGCCAGTTGGCGGATAATGATTAGCAACTATACATTCTCAAAATGAACTTTCCCCACCAAGATATTCTCCATGCACGGCACACACTAAAAAAAGCATCGGTAAAAACCGATGCTTTTTTGCGGAGAGAGAGGGATTCGAACCCCCGGAACCTCTCGGTTCAACGGTTTTCAAGACCGCCGCATTCGACCACTCTGCCATCTCTCCGGGCGCGACAAAAGTAGAACTTTTTTTGTTTTAGAAAAACCTTATTAAAAAATTATTTTATAAAATGCTGAAAAAAAAAGGGTTCTGGGGTTGTTTTTTTAAAAGTTATTTCTGAATTTAGCTACAACTTAATTTTTGTTCTCTGAAACAGTTGATTTTACTGGCATTTCGGACAATTGTCATAGGAAAAGCAGACAAACAAAACATAAAAAAAACATATAACTCATTTATTTTTAGTAATTTAGTTTTTCATTTAAATTTTTAGCTTATGAACAAAGCACAATTAATTGATGCAATGGCCGCTGGAGCAGGCCTGACCAAAGCTGATGCAAAAAAAGCGCTTGATGCGTTTATCAGCAGTACTACCGACACCCTTAAGAGTGGCGACAGGGTTGCACTTATAGGATTTGGTACTTTTTCAGTGAGTGAACGTGGTGCCCGTACAGGCAGAAATCCACAAACAGGGAAAGAAATTAAAATTCCTGCAAAAAAAGTAGTTAAATTCAAAGCAGGTGCTGACCTGGCCGATTCAGTTTCATAGCTGAACGATTATTCAGAAAAGCTTAAAGGGAGCACGACTGCTCCCTTTTTTTATTCTCTTTACAACAATGCAAAAAGAACTTATAGAATACCTTTCAGCTTGGATTACTCCTGAAAGAAACCAACTGTTTGAAAAAGTACTCGCACATCGGACTTCATATATTACCGTGATGCTCGAAGATATTTTTCAGCCACAAAATGCAAGCGCGGTATTACGTACGTGCGATTGCTTTGGTATCCAAAATGTACATGTAATTGAAAACAGAAACACTTTTACCGTTGATAAGGAAGTAGCAATGGGAGCTTCGAAATGGTTAAGCATCTATAAATATAATCAGGAAGAAAACAACAGCCTCATGGCAATTAAATCTTTAAAAAATAAGGGATATCGTATAGTAGCTACCACACCGCATAAAACCGATTTGCTCCTTCCCGATTTTGATCTTTCAAAAGGAAAAACTGCTCTAATTTTTGGTTCTGAATTACCAGGCATTTCTGAAACTATAATTGAGGAAGCCGATGAATTCCTGAAGATACCTATGACTGGTTTTACCGAGAGTTTTAATATTTCAGTGTCGGCAGCGATTATACTTCATCACTTAACAGATAAGCTGAAAAATCATTCCTCTATTGACTGGCGGCTGTCACTTAAAGAAAAAGATGCCATTAAACTTCAATGGCTTAGAACTACCATAAAAAGAAGCAGTCTGCTTGAACAAAGATTTTTAAAAAATTATACATCAGCTAATACAAAAAAATAAAAAATAATTTTCAATCAAGAAACTGTTTCAATTCCTTTACAGTAATCAATTTCACTCTTTTTTTCTTCCAGTAATCAAAAGGTAATGGAATATTGGGAAGTTCTTTAATTGCATCTTTTACTACAAACACCTTCTTTACCCGCTTAATTAAACCTTTAACTGCAGCATTAACACCAACATTTGTGGTTACACCATACACAATTACCGTATCAGGATTAAGATATTTAACAATAGTTTCAGAAAGTGGATTTCCGGCAAAAACATCAAAAGCATCTTTCCTAATTATAATATTCCGATGCAGGTTCTTGCCAAACAGTTCAGGGGTAATAAGATATTTCCTGTTCCAGTCGAAGAAAACCGGGTCTTCAGGTTCTGTTTCTTTAATAAAATCGGCACCACGTGAATTTACCATGCAATGCTCCGGAAAGGTATTTATGAAATCAGGTGACGCATCCAGTTCAGCTGAATTTGGGAAATGATAATCGGCAGTATTCACAACCCGTATAGACTTTTCTTTAGCAAGATTTGTAAGTTCTTTCCATTTAGGACGTAGATCTTCTGCTCCCTCAACATAAAGTTTCCCACGGGGATAGACAAAATCTATTTGTGTGTCAACATTCCAAAATAACCAATTTGAAGTATCCATAACAAGTTTTTACAGAAACCAGACTGTAAACATACAATTGTGCTCGTTCACAAATTATCATCTAAAGTTATTTAATAAGAACGTGGACTTACTTATAATGAATGTTAAAAATTGATAACTTACATCAACACCTCCAACAATCTAAATTAATAAAAACCTGACTATAAACCTTTTTCGAGGAAAGAAACAAATTCATCTTCTTCAAATGTTACTCCTAAGGTATGTTTAGTACCATCAGGTTCAATAATTACATGATAAGGGATGCTATTAGTGGAATATTCCTGAATTTGAAAATTAAGATTCTTTTTCCCCATTGTCTTTTTTAATTTACCATCAACCTCCGATGTAATCCATTCGTCTTCAGGCAAGGTTGTACGGTCATCAGTATATAAGGCAATAATTATATAATCTTCCGATAACATCTTCATTGAACGGGGATCGGACCAAACTCCATTTTCCATTTTCTTACAGTTGGCACATGCATGTCCTTTAAAAACTAGAAAAACCGGTTTATCAAGCTCTTCCGCACATGCCATTCCCTGTTCATAATCAAAATATCCACTTAGCCCATAAGGCAAATGCAACTTATCTGCGTATTTCGCCGGACCACAAAGTTCATCCTGATTTGTCTGTACCGACCCCGGATAACCAGAGGCCGAAATGAAAGACTGCCCAGTACTTTTTGGTGGAAGTAATGCTGAAACAGACTTTAATGGTGCACCAAATAATCCGGTAATTAAATAGACTACAAAGGAAAAGGTGATAATTGATAAAAATAGCCTCCCTACTCCGATATAAGAAACATCAGAATCATGAGCAAACTTTAATTTCCCCAGAAAATACATTCCCAGGAAGAAAAACAAAACAATCCAAATAGCCAGGTAAATATCACGGCTTATGACATTTAATCCATAAACCTGATCAATATTACTCAGAAACTTTAATCCAAATGCCAGCAAAATGAATGCAAAAACTATCTTAATAGAATTAAGCCATCCGCCTGATTTGGGCAACTTCTTAAGTGCCGAAGGGAAGATTGCCAGTAACGTAAAAGGTGCAGCAAATGCCAACCCGAAGAACGACATCCCAATGAGTGGTCGCATACCGCCATCCTGAACTGCTTCAATAATTAGGGCGCCTATAAATGGACCCGTACATGAAAAAGAAACTATTACTGTGGTAAGAGCTATAAAAAAAGCTCCTACTATTCCACCCTGCTCGGCTTTTGAATCGGTTTTATTTACCAGACTGCCAGGCAGTACTATTTCAAATGCCCCAAAAAAGGAGATGGCAAAGATAAAAAAGAGAATGAAAAACAACAGGTTTGGAATCCAGTGTGTACTTAATATATTTCCTACATTGGGGCCAAATAATCCAAATGTGAACAACGCCCCCAATAATGCGAAAATAATCAGTATAGATAACCCAAAAAACAACCCGTTCCGAATTGTCCTTCCTTTATTTTCACTTCCCCGCATAAAAAAAGAAACTGTCATCGGTATCATTGGAAAAACACAGGGTGTTAGAATGGCTGCAAACCCAGCAAGAGCAGAAATCAATATAAACAGCCACAAAGACTGACCACTGGCAGAACCGGATAATGAACCCACTGTCACATTTTCTGAATTTAATTCAGATGTTGAACTTTCCAGGCTTCCGCCTTCTTTGTTAAACTCAAATGTAAATTCTGCCTCATTGGGAGGCAGACACATTTGATCGTCGCACCCCATAAAAAGAACAAAACCTGATATTTCAACAGGCTCATTGTTTTTTAACCTTATTTTTTGAGTTAATGTAGCCTCATCACTGAAAAAGCGTAGAGTCATCATAAAAATTTCATCATACTTCTCAACGGGTTGCGGGTCTTTTTCAAGTTCTCCGACAAACTCAAAAAGCGTGGAGTCCTCAAATACAACCTGTGTAGCTATAGGTCCTCCTTCAGGAAGATAAGTATCATAAAGATGCCAGTCGGGTTCAATATCAGCTTTAAAAATTAACTCGACATCCATTCCATTCTGCCTTGAATCAAAACTCCATTTTATGGGTTCAATAAGCTGCGAAAAAACAGATAAACTAGTCAAAACAAAAAAGAATAATACTGACAGTTTCTTCATATCTTTTTAAAAATTAATGCATAAAAAATACATCCACAAATGTAAATATTTCCATATAATATACAAATACTCCACTTTGATTCGCATCATCATTTTAGGATTATTAAGAAAAAAGCCGACTTTGTTCGAAGCCGGCTGTTCCTAAAGAATAATTTCTTCCTGGTTTTCATCAAAAAAATGATATTCCAAAAAAGCAAGCGAATTATCAGGTTTAACCTTCACCCATTTAAAATGTTTAAAGAACCACCTGTTCCGAATACTTTTCAGCCCTTTAGTAATATAAGCTGCAATGTAGGGGTGTACATGCAATACCAGTTCTTTCTTGTTCAAATCTTTTAAAATGTAATTCACCTTACTGTCGAGGTCATCGACCAATAGGACAGAAGGCATTATTTTACCACTTCCGTTACAGGTTGGGCATTTTTCAGCCGTTTCAATAATTTCTTCAGGACGAACCCGCTGCCGGGTTATTTGCATCAGGCAAAATTTGCTAAGAGGCAGGATGTTGTGTTTTGTTCGATCATTAGCCATTACTTCCTTCATATGCTCATACACTTTTTGACGATTGGCCTGCATGTGCATATCAATGAAATCGATTACAATTATCCCACCCATGTCCCTGAGCCTTAACTGCCGGGCTATTTCATCACAGGCAGCCAGATTAACATCAAGTGCATTTGACTCCTGACTCCCAGCTGCTTTGGCCCTATTTCCACTGTTAACATCAATTACATGGAAAGCTTCGGTATGTTCCACAATTAAATAAGCTCCATTTTTAAAAGAAACAGTTTTTCCAAAAGAAGCTTTTATCTGCTTTTCAATGGAATAATGCTCGAAAATGGGACGACGCCCCTTAT